>JANQLJ010000086.1 GCA_028280665.1 Alphaproteobacteria bacterium | reverse complement strand
CGCGGGCTGCAGGGCGGGCCGCCCCCGGGGCATGCGCACGCGGACCCGGGCGCCCTTGATGGGAATGGTGCCCTCAACGCGCTTGACCGCTTCGATGATGTGGACCCCGCCCATCTGGCCGATCATGCCTGATTGGAACCGTTCCCACGGGGCGGCCAGGCGCAGCATGATGCGCGCCTTCGATGGCGGGAAGAACAGCGCCTGCACGTGACGCTCGGCCTCAAAGCCATTTTGGTTCAGTGTACGGACGAGCTGGCTGTGAGAAAACGGCCGGCCGTGGGCGAAGGGCGTGCGTTCGAGCCGGGCCCAAAGGCTGCGCCGGTTGGGCACAATGGCAAGAAACCGGCCCTCGGGCGCGAGCACGCGCCAGACCTCCTGCAGCGTGCCCGCCAGACTCTCGGTGTTTTCAAGCAGATGCAGCGCGATAATGCGGTCGAAGGACAGATCGCCGAAGGGAAGCTCGTCCTCGAACACAAGCGCTGTGGCGTTGCCGCCATCGGCGCGCCACCAATCGGCACCTTGGCCCGCGGGCTGGGCCACGATGGCGCGCATGGCCTCGCGCGCATAGCGGTTCATGATGGGGTTGGGAAAGCCGAGCCCCAGCACCGCGTCGCGCGCCACCGAGGGCCAGACCTCGCGCATCCGCGCCCGCAATGAGCGCTGCACCAAAAGCCCCAGGCGGGACTTGTAGAACTGTTCGAGCTCGACCACGTCGATATGCATCGAGGGCGCCCTTTCCTTTGCGGGTCCAAAGCCTTACCTGACTCTCCAGCCCGCCGCGAGCCGCGTCTGGACGAGACTGCCGCTTCCGCGTTATCGAAGGGCTAAGAAAAGGAGGGGGAGCCCATGTCCAAGCTCGAAATCCATCAATTCGAGGCCTTTAGCGACAATTACGGCTATCTGATCCACGACGCGGGCGCGGGGCTGACCGCCGCCATCGACACGCCCGATACGCCCAAAATCCTCGCCGCCCTTGAGGAGACCGGCTGGGCCCTCACGCATATTTTGAACACCCACCACCACCCGGACCACGCGGGCGGCAATAAAGAACTCAAAGCCAAGTTCGGGGTGGAGATCACCGGCCCCGTGGGCGAGGCGGCCAAGATCCCCGGCCTCGACCGGGCCGTGGGCGAAGGCGACACGGTGGAGTTTGGCAGCCACCGGGCGCGGGTGCTCGACGTGCCCGGCCATACGCTAGGGCACATTGCCTATCACTTTGCCGATGATGGCGTTGCGTTCGTGGGCGATGCGCTGTTTGCGCTGGGGTGCGGGCGCGTCTTTGAGGGAACGCCGCCGCAGATGTGGGCCTCGCTTCAGAAGATCGCGGCCCTGCCGCCCGAGACCACGATCTATTGCGCCCACGAATACACTCAATCGAACGCGCGCTTTGCCGAAACCATCGAGACCTCGAACGATGCGCTGCGCGCGCGGGTCAAGGAGATCGATGAAAAGCGCGCGCGCGGCGAACGCACCGTGCCCATGACGCTGGAAGTGGAACTCGCCACCAACCCGTTCCTGCGCGCGGGCGAGGCAAGCCTGCAACGGGACATCGGCATGGAAGGGGCGGATGCGGCAGACGTCTTCACCGAAGTGCGCAAGCGGAAGGATAGTTTTTAACTCGTCATTCCGGGGCGGCGTAGCCGAACCCGGAATCTTGCTTCACTCTCCTCCCCTCATCCTCGGGCGAACGTTAGTGAGACCCGGGGATCTGGCAGCGTATCAGCCCATCACTGCCGGTGTTGTATTGAGCAAAGTCAGCCAGATGCCCGGGTCGCGCTGCGCTTGCCCGAGCATGACGAGTTGGTTGGGTGGATGTGTTCGCCAATCTATTATTTCCGTCACCCCCCGCCCCACTTTCGCGGAGGGCAGAGGATGACAGATTGAATGGGCAGCTTAAGCCTTCACCAGCCCGCCGAAGCATTCGCCGAACACATGGTCCCAGCCGCCATCGTAGTCGCCGTGAAGGCGCTCGGCCTCCTCGCCCAGATTTTCCCAATTGCGGTGGACGAGATCGACGCGGGTCTCGCTTTCCCCCAGTGCCGTGAAGGTGATCTCCACCTCGGTTGCCTTGTCCGCCCCGCGGGAAAGATGCCAGGAGTGAACGATCTTGCGCGGCGCATCCCATACTGAAATCTCGCCCCAGGCAACTTCGGTGCCCTCGTCCTGGGTTTCAAAAATGCGTCCGCCCACGCGCGGCTCGAAGGCGACGCGCACGGCCTTCTCCAATCCGATCGAGTGGGTTTTCTTGGGCCACCAGTCATCGAGACGTTCCGTATAGAAACGGAATGTTTCTTCCTGGCCACGCGCCACGGTCATGGTCTTGGTGATGGGTTCGAACTTTGCTTGAACGCTCATTTGTCTTTGTCCTTTCGCTTGTTCTCTGCTTTACCCTTTTTGTTGCGGGGCGCACTGTTTTCCAGATGCACAGCAAAATTGGCGAGCACGTCTTCCCAGAACTCTTCGAGATAGTCGCGCAACTCGGTGAGGCCGTCGCGGTTGACCGCATAAAAGCGCCGCGTGCCGTCTTTGCGTTCGGTCACCAGCCCCGCCTCCTTCAAAACCTTGAGGTGCTGGGAGACCGCAGGCCGCGATACGGGCATGCCTTCGGCGAGCCGCCCCACGGGGCTTTCGCCCGTGCGGAGCTTTTCGAAAATCTCGCGCCGCGTGGGGTCCGCCAGCGCGTCCAGAACCTCTGCATAAGCCATGCAACTTTATGTAAGTCATAACTTACAGTAAGTCAAGGCTTTCGGAGAAAGGCACAGGGCCGGGCGGCGTCAGGAGAAAACAGGGCTACCCGTTGGCGATGTATTGTCCGCCATTGGCCGTAAGAACAGACCCCGTAATGAAGCCCGCTTTCTCATCAGCAAGGAACGCGACGCAATGGGCGATCTCCTCGGCGCGGCCCAGACGGCCCACGGGGATGGTGCTGACGATGGACTCGAGCACGTTCTCCGGAACCCCCGCCAGCATGTCGGTGTCGATGTAGCCGGGCGCCACCACGTTTACGGTGATGCCCTTGCGCGCGCTTTCAACGCCCAGCGCCTTAGAAAAGCCGATCACGCCCGCTTTGGCGGCGGAGTAATTGGTCTGCCCCATCTGGCCCTTCTGGCCGTTGATCGAAGAGATATTGATAATGCGGCCATAGCGCCGGTCGCGCATGCCTTCGATCACGTTGCGGCACATGTTGAAAATCGAATCGAGATCGACGCGGATCACGTCTTCCCACATGTCCGGTGTCATCTTGTGCAGCGTCCCGTCGCGCACAATGCCTGCATTGTTGACCAGCACGCCGACGGGGCCGAGCTTTGCTTCCACCTCGCCCACGCCGTCCTTGCAGGCGGCGAAATCGCCCACGTCCCATTTGAAAACGTCAATGCCAAGCTCGTCCGCGCATGCCTTGGCGGCATCATCGTTGCCGCCATAGTTGGCCGCGACCTTGTATCCTGCGTCTTTAAGCCCAGCGGAAATCGCCTTGCCGATACCGCGCGTTCCCCCGGTGACCAGTGCAACCTTGCTCATGTTCCCAACTTCCCTCTTGTTCGTGTCTTTACGGACGTTCCACGCACATGGCGATCCCCATGCCGCCGCCGATGCAAAGGGTGGCGAGGCCTTTCTTGGCGTCTTGCCGCTTCATCTCGAACAGAAGCGTGTTCAAGATGCGCGCGCCCGAGGCGCCGATGGGGTGGCCGATGGCGATGGCCCCGCCGTTCACATTCACCTTGGCCGGGTCGAGCCCAAGCTCCTTCACCACGCACAGGGCTTGGGCGGCGAAGGCTTCGTTTGCTTCCACAAGATCAAGGTCGTCCGCCGACCAGCCCGCCTTTTCGAGCGCGAGCTTTGAGGCGGGGATCGGCCCCGTCCCCATTACCGCCGGGTCAACGCCCGCCTGCGCCCAGGAGACAATGCGCGCGAGCGGCTCTAGCCCGCGCTTCTCCGCTTCCGCAGCGCTCATCAGCACAGCCGCCGCCGCGCCGTCATTGATGCCGCTGGCGTTGCCCGCGGTCACCGTGCCGCCATCGCGCTGGAACGCGGGGCGCAGGCCCGAGAGGGCATCGAGAGTCGCCCCTTCGCGGATGAACTCGTCATGGTCGAGGGTGGCCTCGCCCTTCCGCTGTTTGACCGTGACGGGAACAATCTCGTCGGTGAACTTGCCGTCTTTCTTCGCCCGCTCAGCCTTGTTTTGCGAGGCGACCGCAAATTCGTCTTGTTCCTCACGGGTGATCTGCCATTGGGTCGCGATGTTCTCCGCCGTTTGGCCCATGTGATAGCCGTTGAAGGCGTCCCACAGGCCGTCGCGGATCATGGTGTCGATGAATTTCCCATCGCCCATCTTGGTGCCATTGCGCAGATGCATGGCGTGGGGCGCCTGGCTCATGCTTTCCTGCCCGCCGGCCACCACGATCTCGCTGTCGCCGCACTGGATCGCCTGGGCCCCCAGCGCCACCGCGCGCAGACCCGAGCCGCACATCATGTTGACGTTCCAGGCCGAGGTTTCCTTCGGCAGCCCCGCCGCGATCGCCGCCTGGCGCGGCGGGTTCTGGCCTTGAGCGGCGGTGAGGATCTGGCCCATGATCACTTCCGAAACATCCTCGCCCGCCACGCCGGCGCGAGTGAGCGCCTCGCGGAGAACGACTTCCCCCAGCGCATGGGCGGTAAGCGGGCTCAAGGTCCCGTTGAACGAGCCCACGGGCGTGCGGGCGGCACTGGCGATCACGACATCGGTCATTGGCTTGGTTCCCTGGAGAATTGGCAATAAATGAACGCACTCCCCCTATTGCACGAAAGAAGTTTACCGTAAAGCGGGCGGGCAACCGAGGGAAATTACTGGAAATCAGCGTCCTTCAGGACGCTAGCATGATCATGTGTCAACGGTTTTGCTTTGCATCATTTTGCCTTGAGGTCTAGGAATAGAGCCAAGAAGCGACAAAATGCGGCACCACAGCATCGCGGGATTGCTGCGCAAAAAAGTGTGGGGAGAGACGGAAAGTGAGCCAGTCGACCAAAGGCTCCGGCGAGCCGATCACCATCAAGAAGTACGCCAACCGGCGCCTCTACAACACGGCGACCTCATCTTACGTGACCCTCGACCATCTCTGTCAGATGGTCAAAGACAGTCAGGACTTCGTCGTTTATGACGCCAAGACCGGCGAGGACATCACCCGGTCCGTCCTTACCCAGATCATTTTCGAACAGGAAGCCAAGGGCCAGAACCTTCTGCCCATTCAGTTCCTGCGCCAGCTCATCAGCTATTACGACGATCAGATGCGTCACATGGTACCCGGCTATCTCGACATGAGCATGGAAACGCTCACCAAACATCAGGACGAGTTGCGCGAGAGCATGACCGAGGCCTTCGGCAACCCGGCTGGGTCCATGCGCGTTTTTGAAGAGATGACCAAGGCGAACCTCGCGCTCTTCCAAGAAACCTGGAGCGACGCCATGCGCCGCATGATGGGGCTGAGCGGCATGTCCGGGAACGGCGAGGAAGGCAGCGGCGAAGACAAGGAAGCGGAAATGGACGCGCTTAAAGAGCAAGTCGCCGCCATGCAGGAACAGCTTTCCGAGCTATCGAAGAAGTAAGCGCGGTCAGTCCCGCCACGGCGTTTTCATTTCCGCCTTGCCGAACAGGAAGCCTTGCAGATACTCAACGCCGTATTCGTTGAGAATTTCCACTTCGTTGCCGGTCTCCACCCACTCGGCAATCACCTCGACCTCGAAGTTCTTGGCAAGCTCCACAAGCGTTTTGACGAACATGCGGTTATCCGCGCTTGAGGCGAGATCGCGCACAAAGGCGCCGTCGATTTTCACAATGTCAACGTCAAGCGCCTGCAGATTGCGGAACGAGGTGTAACCGGCGCCGAAGTCGTCAATGGCAACACGGCAACCCAGCCCGCGCAGTGCTTTCAGAAAACTCGCCGAGTCGCCTACATCCCGCAAGGCAACGGTCTCGGTCAGCTCGACCACGAATTGCGAGGTGATGTCCTGGTTGTCTTCCATGACTTCCAGGAACTTGCGCATCCACGAAGTATCGCTGGCGGTATAGCCCGAGACGTTGAAAGTGAAGGTCGTGCCGGGCGAACGGCGCGCTTCCTTGATCACCAGCTCCTGCACGCGCTGATCGATCAGCCGCACGAGGCCCAGTTGCTCCGCTACCGGAATAAACTCACCTGCATCGGCAATCTCGCCGTTCGGCTTTTTCATGCGGATAAGGCATTCGTACATGGCCGGCTCGCCGGTGCTTGTGTGAACGATCGGCTGAAACGCAAGCTTCATGCGGTCTTCAGCGAGGGCGGAGACGACTGAATCGGCGATCTCGCGGTTCCGCTTGCGCCACGACGCCTTGGCGGGCGAGGCGTGGTGCACGGCGTAACAGTCGCGCCCCTTTCGTTTGGAGGAGGTGAGTGCTTCTTCGGCGCGGCACATGGCCTCTTGGCTCGAACGGACGCTGCCATCCAGCTCCACACAACCAATGGAAACGGTGATGATCGACTTGCCCGCCGTGGTGTGAAACGGCTTCGAGCGCACCGCTTCGAGCAGGCGGCTTGCCACCAGCTCGACATTTTCGCGCGCCGCATTGGGCAGCACCACGCCATATTTGTTGCCCGCAACGCGCCCCATAAGGTCGTTCTGGCGCAAAGCATGGCTCAAGCGTTCCCCCACCATCTGGATCAGTTGATCCGCAATGTCATAGCCGTGGTTTTCGTTGATGATGGCAAGACCGTCGATGCCGATCACCAGATAGCCGCCCGAACGGTCGTGGCGATGGGCCTGGGCCAAGGCTTCGTCGAGGGCAGAGCAAAGGCGCGAGCGGTTCAGATGGCCCGTTAGCTCGTCATAAGTGGCAAGGAAGGTCAGCCGCGCTTCTTGTTTTTTGCGCTCGGTAACGACGCGCACGACACCGACAATGCGGGCAAGCGCGCCGGTTTCATCAAGGAAACAAGTGCCACGCTCCTCAAGCCAAGCCACCTCACCATTGGCGAAATTATATCTGTACTCGATTGTGAACCTTGTTTGCTCAAGGATCGCCTGGCGCAAGGCGCGGTCGCGGACACCGCGGCCCTCCTCGCTGATACCTTGCAGAAACTCTTGCCCGGTCTTGAGCTGCGCGGCGGCGCCTTCTCCCAAAATCTCGTCGAGCGATCCCGACCACACCAACTCGTCGTTCGCGGAGGTCCAGTTATAGACCGCATCGCCGACGCCTTCGACGGCGAGCTTGAACCGTTCAAGCTCGCTTCGTTCCGCAAGCGCGGCGACCGACTTAACTGAGTGAGCAAGCGACACGTTTTACCCCAAACACCTTGGAGGACGGTTTCCCGCACCGGCCTTCCTAAACCTTGTGCAACCTTAAGATGGGGTGGTTAAAATTCCGCCAATCCGCGAAAGCACCGCGTAAAGATGCGGCGGCGCGCATCGCAACTATTAAGCCCGTGTTAATCAGACGCCTCAGGCGCCTGCGCCGCGGACTTTAGTTCCGGTCTTTGAGATGCCGCTCGATCTCCGCAAGCCTTGCTTCAAGCTGCGTAAGGCGCGTCTCGATGTCTGTGTCCTGATCGGTGTCTTGAGCCACAGGCGCGCGGTCCTCGCGCTTTGCCCGCAAGGCGGCGCGCGCTTCCGCGCTGCCTTGAACGCCGCCGCGCTTACGCACTTCGGCTTCGGACACCCCGAGCAACAGCGCCATGGTGCCGATCTCGCGGTCGAGAATCTCGCGCTGGTCTTTCCACATGGCCTCAAGCTCGGCCCCCGAAAGCCCCAGTGCTTCGGCAAGCGCGGCCTTGGTGAGGCCCGCCTCGTCAAGGCGCCGGTTAAACCATTTCTGATCGAAAAAGAGCGCCATGCCGGGCCCATGTGTTAGGAGATAAAGGAACTCAACTCTATCCGGCGCGCGCGCGCCGCGGCAAGACGGCGGCTTGCGGGGCAGCTTGCGGGACAGAGGGCCATCGCCCATAGTCCGGCCCCGCCGGCGCCCTTAGTAGAGCCGGCGATCAAAGAGGCAGTGCAGCATGTTCCTGACCGACATCTGGTATTTCGGACTGCGCGCGGCGGCGCTCAAGCCCGGCGGGATGGTGCGGCGGGAAATGGTGGGCCAGCCAATCCTTTTTGCGCGCTCCAAATCTGGTCAGGCCTTTGCCTTTCACGACATTTGCCCGCACCGGGGCGTGCCCTTGAGCGCCGGCAAGCTGTTCGACAAGGATGACCAGGTCGGTGGCGAGACGATCACCGAACCGCAGGTGGAATGCCCCTATCACGGCTGGCGCTTCGGTATTGATGGCGGCTGCCGCAAAATCCCCTCGCTGCTGGACGATCAAAACGTAGGGATTGAGAAGATCCGTGTGCCAACCTATCCGGTGCATGAAAAAAACGGCGTCATCTGGGTCTATGTGCCTGCCCCGCGCAAGGGCCCGCTTGTGGAAGAGGTCGCGCCCAACCTGCCGCCGCCGGAAATCCCCGGGATCGGCGACGATTGGCAGCCCCGGTTCCGCATGAAGATGAACTTCAATTGCCACGTGGACCATGCGGTGATCGGGCTGATGGACCCCGCGCACGTTGCTTTCGTGCACCGGCAATGGTGGTGGCGCACGGAAAAATCCATGTATGAAAAGGCGAAAAAGTTCGGCCCCGTGGATTACGGCTTTTCCATGCTGCCCCACGAGCCTTCGTCGAATTCCTTCGCCTACCGCTGGATTTTCGGGGACCGGCCCACCACCGAGATCAGGTTTCGGCTGCCGGGGATCAGGACCGAGCTTATCGCCTCTAAACGGGCGAGCGTGCTAGGCCTCACTTGCGTCACGCCCATTACCGAGAAGCTGACCGAGATCAGCCAGCTCTTTTATTGGGACGCGCCGTTCCTGTCGGTCCTAACCCCACTCTTGAGGCCCTTTGCCAAGACTTTCCTGGCGCAAGACGGCGACATGGTCGACCTCCAGCAAGAGGGCCTCAAATACGATCCCCGGTTAATGTTGATTAACGACACGGACGTGCAGGCGAAGTGGTATTTCCGCCTCAAGGACGAATATTCCGCCGCGCGCGAAGAGGGCCGCGCCTTCGTCAATCCCGTTAAAGACGCGACTTTACGCTGGCGGAGCTAATCGCCGCACTCAGAGGAAATCTAAGGATTCCCACGTTGCCCTTACGGCAGGCAAGGGCGGGTGCGGCGTTTCGTCATGAACCAATTCGTTAACCAAATCGCCTAATGTCGCGAACCTGTGACTGGGCCGGACTAGACGGCCCCCGCCGCAACGAATAGATGGCCGCCATGGACCGCGAAACCGCCACGCCTTACGAGCCACTGACGCCGACCCTTACCTGGGCCGAGCGCGCCGCCGATTGGCTGGTTATGGGCGTGATTATCTTCTGGTTCGCCTTTCTGGGCGTGGTGCCGCAGAAAGGGCGCCCACAGGATCTCCCGGGGCGCCCCTCCAATAATAAACCGGGCAATGACAATGAACCGGGGGAACAAACGCCCCGGCTCGCCGCGGAATAGAATTAGCCGCCGACGTCGAACCCGCCAAGGCCGATATCACGGCGCGCGGTCACGATGGTCACCAGCATCCCCACCAGCACATCAACCAGCGCCATGGTGGTGAGCAGGAGGAACGTGGTCGTCGCATAACCGCTCGCCACCAGCAAAAGCCCCATGGCCACCACGAAGATCAGCATGGAAAGACCGTGATTGGCGAGTGACCAACCGCGCGTGTTGGTCGCCTTGATCATCTCAAGCGCCAAGGCAAAAAGACCGACCAAGACCAGCACGTCGCCGTTCGACAGGACAAGCTGCGCTTCCCTTGCCGAGGGAAAATGGGTCACGGCAAAGCCATCGGCCGCAAGCCATGCGCTCATGTCGCCCTGCATAAGGGCGATCAGGGCGTAGGCGGCGATCAGCACGCCTACAAATGGAATTAACGTCAGAATTCGGAAAATGAACATTGGACCTCTTACCCTCCTTTGAAGAAGCGTACCCCCACGCCAAATCAGTCCGTTACTTCACGCCTCCGGGGATGATGGAAACGCCGTCAGGGAATGAGCTTATCACTCCTTAATGACGCTTGTACTGGCAGAGAATGGCCAAACTGTGCCCGGAAAAACGGCGGGTTTGCCCCATTTAGGGAGGGTTCTAGTCCCGGTTCCCGTTTCGCGTGCTAAGATACGTGCGCCGCAGCCAGAGCCCGCCAAAGATCCAGAGCGCCAGCACCACCACAACCGCCAGCACGATCCAGAGGTTCGCGCCTTGCGTCAGCGCCATCAGGCTGCCGCCGATAAACGCAATAAAGGCCATCTTCGGGATAATGCCGAGCCCCGAGCCGATGTTGAATTGCGCAAGGCTGATGTGGGAGACGCCCGCGGCCATGTTGACCACAATAAAGGGCGCGGACGGCACCACGCGCACCAGCGCGCTCGCCACAATGCCGCGCCGCCCCACCATGGCGCTGACCGCATTGGCGCGGTCACCGCCAAAGCGGCGCAAGATGTCCGCGCCGAAAAAATGCCCAAGCGCAAAGCCAAGATTGGCCGACAGCATGGTCCCCGCCCAGGAATAGAGAAAGCCGTACCACGGGCCGAACAATAAAACCGCCGCGGCGATCATGACGAATTGCGGAAAGCCCGTGAGCCCGAGCACCACAAAGGCGAAGATGGCGACGACCGGCGCCCAAAGGGTGCCCCGGCCCGCGCCGATAAAGCGCTCGGCGGTGGAGGTGCCATCGAGGTTCAAAAGCTCCTGGCCGAAAATATAGAGCCCGCCGATAAATCCGAGCACGGCGATGGCGACAACCACGGTCCCGGCAGTGCGCCAGTCAAACCCGCCGCGTGGAGGCTCCCGTTCCGATCCGATCCCGCTCATGGCCTCAGACTTCCCGCCGTTCCCCCGGCATGCGCGCGCGGCGGCGCAGCCAGATCACCCCAAAGAGATCGCTGAGCGACACCCACAGCCGCTGCAGATTTGTGTACTTCGACGCGCCGCTCTGCCGCTCCCGGTGGCTTACGTCCACATGGGAAAGCGCATATCCCTCCCGCAACATAAGCGCAGGAAGAAAGCGGTGCATATGATCAAAGTAGGGCAGCCTTAAGAAGGCCTCCCGCTCGAAGAGTTTAAGCCCGCAGCCCGTATCGCGCGTCTTGTCTTTGAGCAGCCCGCTGCGCACCCCATTGCCGATACGGCTCGCCATGCGCTTGGACCAGTTATCCATGCGCTTCTCCCGCTGGCCCGCCACCATGCGTTCGTTTGGGGGGCGGCCCGCGCGGTCATAGTGGGCAATGAGCTTTGGGATATCCGCCGGGTTGTTTTGCCCGTCCCCATCGAGGGTTACAATGAGCGGCCCGCGCGCTTTCAAGACGCCTGACCGGATCGCCGCGCTTTGCCCGCAATTGACGTCATGGGTGATGACGCGCAGCTCCGGCGTCTCGCCTTTGAGCGCCGCGAGCGCCTTGAGCGTTCCGTCGGTGCTGCAATCATCGACGAATAAGACCTCGAAGGGCGCATGCCCCCGCAGCGCGCCCACGATCTCGCTCAAAAGCGCGCCCACATTGCCTTCCTCGTTCATCACCGGAACGACAACCGATAGGCGGGGGGCATCGTCTGTTTGCGGGGTGGTCATGGGCTCCCAATACGCAGGTCTTTGGCGGGCCTTCCGGGGCTCTTGCATTTAGAATGCCAGAGCCCTAAGCGGTCTGGCGCTTCTATCCCATGGGCTCCCGCGCGGCGCAAGCTTTGGGCGGGCGCCAGGGAGACAGAGGCGGACGCGATGGTTAAAGTCGTGAGGGACCAGAGTTAGGCAGGCGGCAAGGACCCCGGATGAGCGAGGCGGCGGCACCTTCAAGCAAGGCGGTTTGGGAGCGGGTTTGGGCCCGGGCGGACCTACGCCCCCGGCTCGCCATCGTGCTTGTGTGCCTTCTCGCCATCCTGCCCGGGTTTTTCACCACCCCCCCGCTTGACCGCGATGAAAGCCGCTACGCCCAGGCCAGCCGGCAAATGCTCGAGACCGGCGACTTTGTCGAGATCCGCTTCCAGGACGAAGCGCGCAACAAAAAGCCCGCGGGCGTTTACTGGATGCAAGCAGCAAGCGCTGCCGTGCTGGGCGGGGCCGAGGCCGCGCCCATTTGGGCGTACCGCATCCCTTCGTTCATCGGCGTGGTCGGCGCGGCGTTGCTCACCTGGTGGGCGGGGCTTGCGCTTTTTGACCGGCGCATCGCGCTTTTGGGCGCGCTGCTGGCGGGCGCAAGCCTGGGCGCGGTTGTCGAAGGTCACATCGCCAAGACCGACGCCATGCTGCTTTTGACGGTGGTCGCCGCCCAAGGCGCCTTGGCGCGCGCTTACCTGAGCGCGCGGCGCGGGGAAGAAGCGCCCGGATGGGGGATCACTACGATCTTCTGGGTGGCGCAAGGCGCAGGCATCCTTGTCAAAGGGCCCATCACGCCGATGGTTTCCGCACTGACATTTGTTGTGCTTGCCATAGTTGACAAAGACATCAAGTGGGGCTTGCGCCTGCGGCCCGTGAGTGGCGCCGCGATTGCCGCCCTCATCGCGGCACCCTGGCTCATCGCCATCTGGATCGCCACGGGCGGCGCCTTTTTCGTGGACGCCGTGGGCGGTGACATGGGCGGTAAGCTGCTTTCCGGTCAGGAACAGCATGGCGGCATTCCCGGCTACCATCTGCTTTTGCTTTCGCTCATGTTCTGGCCGGCGGGGCTTTTCGTGTGGCCGGCCCTCGCGTGCGCTTGGCAGGCGCGGGCCGCGGACGCGGTGCGCTTTTGCATCGCGTGGGCTCTCCCTACCTGGCTTGTCTTCGAGCTGACGCCCACCAAGTTGCCGCACTATGTGCTGCCCACCTACCCCGCTATTGCCTTGCTGGTGGCGGCGTTTTTATTGAGCGCCCAAGCGGACGGCTTCCGAATCTTGCGGCGGGTAAGCGTATCCATCTGGGTGCTGATCACTTTGCTGCTGGCCGTTGCCGCCGTCGCCGCGCCCGCCTTCTTCGGCGCGGGCGCCTATTGGCTGATTGCGCCCCTGGCGGTGCTGATCGCCGCGACCGCGCTTTACGTGGGATGGAGCGCCTGGCGCGAAGCATCGGTGCGCGCCGCGCTTTTGGGGGTCGCCGTGGGCCTTGCCGCCATGGCGCTTATTTTTCAACTCACCCTGCCCGCACTGACCGATCTTGCCCTTTCGCCGCGCCTTACCGCCGCGGTGGAACGCCACGAAGGGCCCGGGAGCCCGCCCGCGGTTTCCTCAGGCTATTCCGAGCCAAGCCTTGTGTTCGCGCTCGGAACGGAGACCCTGCTCGGCGCGCCGGAGACGGCGGCGGAACATCTTGCCGCGACGCAGGGCGCCGTGGCGCTGGTGACCCAGCACCGCCGCGAGCGCTTCCTTGCCCGCGCGGGAGAGCTTGGCCTTGTCCTTGAAGAACGGGAAGTGATCGAGGGCTTTAATTATTCCGGCGGCGACCCGCTGACCATTTCCGTTTACCGCGCCGGGGAGCACCGCCCATGAGCCTCGCCCAGCCCTCGGCCCCCAAAGGCGACATCCCCCATCCGCCCTGGGTGAAATGGGGGCTAATGCTGAGCTGGCGGCAAGGCGCGCTGACCTTCATCGCCATCCTCACCCTCGCGCGGGTGTGGCTTTTGTTCGTGGCGCCGTTCGATCTGGGGCCCGACGAGGCGCAATACTGGTCGTGGAGCCGGGACTTTGCCTTTGGCTATTTCTCCAAGCCGCCGGTGATTGCCTGGCTCATCGGGGCGACGACCGCCACCTGCGGCCTGGGAGAGGCTTGCGTGCGGCTTGCCTCGCCCTTCCTGCACGGCTTTACCGCGCTCATGCTTTTTATCCTTGCACGGAATATGTTCGATGACCGGGTGGGGTTTTGGGCCAGCGTGCTTTACGCAACGCTGCCCGGCGTTTGGTTCTCGGCAGGGCTTATCACCACCGACGTACCGCTGCTCTTTTTCTGGTCCGCCGCGCTCGTCGGCCTTTGGGGCTTGCGCGAGGAACGCGCGCTCAAGTGGGCCGCGGTACTGGGCGTGGGCGTCGGCCTTGGGTTCATGAGCAAATACGCCATGGTCTATTTCCTGATCGGCGCAGGCCTTGCCGCCATCGCCGACAAGCAGACGCGGGCCGCGCTCCTCTCGCCCCTTGGGGCGCTTGCGGGCGTGATCGCGCTGGCGCTCGTGAGCCCGAACCTTTGGTGGAACGTAACCCACGACTTTTCGACCGTGACCCACACCGCCGCCAACGCCAATTGGGGCGCGGACCTTTTTAACTTTGATGAGATGTTCGAGTTTATCGGGGCGCAGTTCGGCCTCTTCGGCCCGTTCCTGTTTGGCGCGCTCGTCTTCGCGCTCATTGGTCTCTGCATTGCCTGGGGACGGAAAGAACGCACGGACTTCCGGCTTTGGTGGCTCGCGGGCTTTATCGCCCCCGTCCTTCTTGTGGTAACGGCGCAAGGGTTCATCTCGCGCGCCAATGCAAACTGGGCGGCTGTTGCCTACGCTGCCGCGACCGTCTTTGTCGTCGCCTGGCTGTTAAAGTCACGCGCAAAGCCGCTGCTGCCCGCGTCCTTCGCCTTGCACAATGTGTTCGGCGTGCTTCTTATCTGCCTCACCATCTGGCCGTCTCTGATCGGTACCCTTGGCCGTTCGAACGACTTCAAGCGCGTGCGCGGGTGGGAGGAGATCGGCAAGTTCGTCGAGGTACGCGCCAATGAAGGCCGCGGCAGCGTTTCTTACTCAGCGGTTCTCGTGAACGACCGGCTTACCTTCGGCGAGCTTCTTTACTACGCGCCGGACCTTGAGGTGCCGCTGACCATGTGGGACGCGAACGGCGTTCCGGAAAATCACTTCGAGCTGATGGACCCTTTCAGCGCGGCACTTGACCAGAACGTACTTATCGTCGCGCGCGGCGGCGGTGCGGACCGCATCGCCGCGGCCTTTGAGAGGGCGGAGGAACTGCCCCCGCTCGAGGTAGAGATCGGCAGCGGCCGCACTCGCGGCTACCGCTTGTTTGCGGCCTCAGGCTATCGCGGGGCTCAGCCCGAATGACGCAAGCGTGAAGTTAGTTGCGCCAAGCGTGTACGGGGATTGCGGCAAGAAGCGCGCGCCGGCTCTTTTGCTCACAGCCCGCCCGTGCTTTTATGCGCCAAAAAGAGGGGAAGACCATGCATCCGATCCGTACCATTCTGCTCACCTTTGTTCTTGCTTTCGGCCTTGCCGCCTGCGGCGACCGTAGCGAGCAAGCAACCGAAGAAGAAACCGTCACCGAGGCGGCGCCTGCCCCGGCGGCGGCGCCCGAGGCGGACGGCGATCAGACCGAAGCGTTCTACGCCCTGCTTGAAGAGATTTTCCAAGAGTTTCTCGCCGACCGACCCGAGTTTCTGACGTCCCTGGGGCGCACCGAGCGTTATGACGAGTGGGATGACTATACGGACAATCAGGTGCAGCGCGATCTTGCGCGCAATATCGGGCATCTGAACCATCTGCGTGCGGAGTTCGACCGGGACGCGCTGCCGCCCGCGGCGCAGGTCTCCTATCGCATTGCCGAGGAAACCTTGAGCCAGCGCATTGCGCGGGCGGCGTTTTATCAAAACAGCTACCCGGTCACCCACCGGAACTCGCCCGCCAGCGGTGCCAATGTGTTTTTGGCGAACCGGCACCGCATCAACAATATCGAAGAAGCCGAGGCATACATCGCGCGCCTTAACGGGATTGAGCAGGTGCTTGCGGAAGTCTCAAACGTTATCGCGGACCGCGTAGCCTATGGTCTTCACGCACCCACATTCGTTTACCCCGCAATCATAGAAGAGACTGTTGGCTTTGCCATGCTGGCAACGCCCGACACCGTCGATCAGCACCCGCTGATGATCGACTTCGCGGGCAAAGTTACAGCACTCGATATTGAGGACGCGGAAAAAGAGCAACTGCTAAGCGCGGCGCGCGCGGCGATTTTGGGGCCCGTCGCACGCGGCTACCAGATCTACATCACGGCCTTGCAAGAGGCGCAAACCCACACCACCGATGACGGCATCTGGCGCCACCCGCAGGGGGCCGAGGACTATGCCTCACGCATTCGGAACCGGCTTGGGGACGACATTGACCCCGACGTGATCCATGATTTCGGCCTCGCCGAGGTCGCGCGCATCCATGACGAGATACGTGGCGTCATGGCCGAGGTCAGCTTTGAGGGCACCTTGCACGAATTTTTCGACTACATGAACGAAGCCGAGGAGTTCAAATATCCGAATACGGACGAAGGTCGCGCCCGGCACATGGCGGACCTTAACGCCGCCGCAGACCGCGTCAATGCGGTCGCGCCGCGTTACTTCAATCTGTTGCCCAGCGCCGAGGTGGAAATCCGCCGCGTTGAACCTTACCGCGAAGCCAATGCGGGAAGAGCCTTTTATAACCGGCCCACCCCGGACGGCTCGCGCCCCGGGATCGTCTATATCAACCAGCAAAACATGGACGAGTGGCGCACCTGGCATGTAGATACGCTCACCTTCCACGAAGCGGTGCCGGGCCATCATTTCCAGATCGCCTATGCCCAGGAGCTTGAAAACACGCCGAGCCTGCAGCGTTTCGGCTTTCAAAGTGCCTATAGCGAAGGCTGGGCGCTTTATACCGAGCGTCTTGCTCATGAGCTGGGGCTTTTTTCCGACCCTTACGCCAATTTTGGCCGGCTGAATGCGGAGCTTTTCCGCGCCGTGCGCCTGGTGGTCGATACTGGCCTTCATCACAAGCGCTGGAGCCGACAAGAGGCGATGGATTACATGAACGAGAACACACCCATCCATCCCGATATCATCGACGAGGAAGTACGGCGCTATCTCGTCTGGCCCACCCAGGCGCTGGGCTACAAATGGGGCATGATCGAGATTTTGAACTTGCGTGACTGGGCGCGGAAGGAACTTGGCGATGACTTCGACATCCGCGCCTTCCACGATGCGGTGATCGGCAGCGGCGCCGTACCGCTACCCATTTTGCGGGAGCTTGTGGGCGCCTATGTAGAAAGCGCGGGCGGCGCGGCCGCAATGAGGGAGGCCCCCTTGACCGAAACCGACCGCTTGAACGCTTTCTTCGAGGAATCGTTCGAGGCCGAGCTTCAGCGCAGTCCGGTCACCCTCACCCGTCTGGGGCGCAAGGACCGCCAAGGCGAATGGGGAGATTTTTCCGATGCGGCCGGGCAGGAAGCCGCGCGCATCGCCCGGCTTGAGCTTATCGCTTTGCGGTCGGAGTTCGATTTCGAGGCCTTGGACCGGACCGCGCAAGTGAGCTACCGCGTCTTTGAGCACCGCAATGAAGCGCGGATCGCAACGGCGGAATTCATGCGCCAGTTCTATCCGATCCACCAGATGTTCAATTTCCCCTCGCAATCCATCTTGACGCTGAGCCTGTACCACACAGTGAACTCGGTGGAAGACGCGGAGGCCTATATCTCACGCATCGCGGGCTACCAAACGGTGATGGGACAGATCGCCGACAATGTGCGCGACCGCACCGCCTTTGGTGTCGTGCCCCCTGCATTCACTTATCCGTTGGTGTTGGAATCCCTCCAAGTCGCGATCACCGGCGCGCCCTTTACTGAGGGCGAGCCGTCGCCTCTTTGGGCGAATTTCACGGCAAAAGTGGCAGCGCTCGATATCGCCGACGAGGAACGTGCGCGTCTTCTCAGCGAAGCCGAAGCCGCGTTCCGGGGCCCCATGTTGCGCGGGTTTGAAGACTTGATCGCCGCGATCAACGAAGCCCTTCCCTTCTCCACTCATGATTACGGCGTCTGGCAGGTCCCGGACGGCGAAGCCTTCTATACTCAGCGGGCGCAGTTCTACACCCAAAGCGACATGACGCCTGACGAGATTCACGAATGGGGCCTGCGCGATGTGGCGCAGCTTCACGCCGAGATGCGCGAGATCATGGTGGTGGTGGGTTTTGAGGGAACGCTTCAGGAGTTTTTCGAGCACCTCAACACCGATCCCGATAACTTCTATCCGGATACGGACGAAGGCCGCGCCCAGTTCCTTGAAGACGCAACGCGCATGACCGAAGAGCTGATGGCGCGGACGCCTGAGTTCTTTAACCTGCTGCCTGAAGCGCCCATTGTGGTGCGGCGCATCGAACCCTACCGCGAAGCCCAAGGCACGATTGCGCACTATAACCGCCCGGCGCCCGACGGCTCGCAGCCCGGTATTTACTACGCGAACCTGCGCTCCATGGACATGTGGCCGCGCCATACCGTCGAGGCGATCACTTATCACGAAGGGGTGCCGGGCCATCACTTCCAGATTGCGCTGGCGCAGGAACTAGAAGGCCTTCCGTCCTTCCGCACTCTTGGGTTTTCCAATACCGCTTACGTCGAGGGCTGGGGGCTTTATTCCGAACTCGTCGCCTACGAGATGGGCGCTTATGAAGATCCGCTTTCCAATTTCGGGCGGCTCGCCACCGATCTCTGGCGCGCGGTGCGGCTGGTGGTTGACACGGGGCTCCATCACAAGCGCTGGACCCGGGACGAAGCCTATGACTACATGATGGAAAACACACCCTTGGGTGAGGAAACCGTCCGTAGGGAGATCAACCGCTATATCGTCTGGCCCGGCCAGGCGCTCGCCTACCGCGCCGGGCGCCAGCGCATTCTGGATTTACGCGCCGAAGCGCGGGAGGCCCTGGGCGATGACTTCGACATCCGCACCTTCCACGATGCGGTGCTGGGCTCGGGCGCGGTGCCCATGCCGGTGCTTGAGGAAATCGTGCGCGACTATATTGCGGAAGAATCGGTGAACTAGCGCGCGCATGCGTAAGCCCGGGCCGCGTCCAGAAAGGCTTCGTTCTCCTCCGCCTGGCCCACGGTGACGCGCAAGGCGCCCGCGGGCGGCGCGGGAGGAATGGGGCGCACGATAATGCCTTGTCCGCGCAAGTGCGCGTCGAGTTCCTGCCAGGTGCCGAGGGCGGCGGGCACGCGCATGAAAGTAAAATTTCCCGCCCCTTCGGTCACTTCAAAGCCCAGCGCCGTGAGTTGCGCGTTGATCTTGGGCAGCCACTCGCTATTGAGTGCAAGCGTGCGCTTGAAATGATCCCGGTCGGCGAGCGCGGCGAGAGCAGCCTCTTCCGCCGGCGCCGACACCGCAAAGGGCGGACGGACGCGGGTGAGCACATCGATCACTTCATCGGGCGCATAGGCCCAGCCGATGCGCAGGCCTGCAAGGGCATACATCTTCGAAAATGTGCGCGTCATGACGACGTTGTTCGCACCGTTTTCGATGGCACGGGCGACGAGATCGGTCCCGGCGGTGTAGGCATCGTCTTCCACATATTCCGCATAGGCACTATCGAGCACCAGCAGCGTCTCATCGGGGAGGCCGGTGCGCAGGCGCTCCACTTCGGTCCTTGGCAGATAATGCCCGGTCGGGTTGTTGGGATTGGCGAGATAGACGAGTTTCGTTCGCGCATTTGCCGCGCCGAGCAACGCATCGATGGAGATGGCGTCGCCCTCCATCGCGGTTTTGACGGGCGTTGCCCCCGCCGCCAGCGCGGCGATCTCGTAAGAAGGAAACGTGAGTTGCGGGAACAGCACTTTGTCCCCCGGCCCCGCATAGGCTTGGCACAGAAGACCCAGAAGTGCGTCCGAACCGTTGCCGGTGATGATGCGGGCGGGCTCGAGCCCCCAACGCCCGGCAAGGGCCGCGCGCAAGCGCGCGTTCGTAGGATCAGGATAAAATGCAATCCCGTCCGCCGCAGCGCGGTAGGCTTCAATGGCCTGGGGGGAAGGCCCGGCGGTATTCTCGTTCGATGAAAGCTTGATCACCCGCGCTACGCCCTCAAGCGCGCTCTCGCCCGCCTTGTAAGGGTTGATTTTGAGAACGCTGTCACGGGCGCGCGGGGACATGGCTAGCCCCGCTCCATGGTGACCCGGTCGCCGACCTTGACCACCCCGCCCTTTACGACCCGCGTGCGGCAGCCGCCGCGCCAGCCGGGCGTCAGCGCAGCACGCAGGCCCGGATAGGCCTTGTCCATGACCTCGCACGGGTCGGTTTCGCTCATCACCTCAAGTTCCACATCGCCGATGGTCACGCGCGCGCCGGCGCTTTCATAAAGGTCAAGTCCGTCCACGAAGATGTTCGCGCGCCGCGCCGACCAGCTTACCTCGCGGGTGGGCTGAAGCTCCGCCATGGCGGCGTCCCAGGCCTGTTTCGAGACCAGCGTGATTTGCGCGTTCTTGATGCCCCCGCGCGCATCGCCCTCGATGCCGCCTTCAACGGAGATACTCGCCGTCGCCAGCTTTTCAGGCTCGGCGCGGGGCGCCGCCTTGCGCTGCATGTCGAGAACGGTTCCGGTTTGTGTGGTCATGGGCTACTCCGCATCCGGTTGGGCTTCGGGTTCGGCTTGCTTGAACGCAGGCAGGTCTTTGACGTTCTCATAGGCCTCGCCAAGGCGGGTGAAGGACGAGACATCGATGTCGAACCGGTGTGCATTATAGAACTGGGGCACCAGGAAAGCCTCGGCCATGCCCGGCTCATCGCCGAACAGATAGCCGCCCCGGTCCGGCAAACGTTGCGCCGTTTCTTCGAGCGCATTGAGCCCCCAGACGGTCCAGTGACGGTACCATTGATCGACCACCTCCGCCGGATGACTCAGATCTTCGGAAAGATACTTCCGCACGCGGAGGTTATAAAGCGGGTGCATTTCGCCGGAGATGTCGGTGCAGAAGGATCTCGCTTGCGCGCGCGCAAGCGGGTCCTTGGGTAAAATCGCCGGTTCCGGGTGCGTTTCCTCAAGATATTCGCAAATCGCCATGGACTGGGTGAGCAAAGCACCGTCATCGAGCTCAAGCGCGGGCACAAGGCCAAGCGGGTTCCGGGCAAGATGTGCGCCCCCGCGCTGTTCGGCCTTCAGAAGGTTGACCGGCACATGCTCGTAAGCCAGGCCTTTCAGATTCAAGACGATCCGTATGCGGTAGGCCGCCGATGAACGCCAATAGTCATAGAGCTTCATGGGGGCGCCTCCGTTACGGCCCGGTGTACTGGACCACGCGCTGTTCAATGGCGCCGAAGATGTCGTCCCCCCGTTCGTCGGCCATCTCGATGCGCACGCGGTCGCCGAACTGCATGAAGGGCGTTTTCGCCTCGCCCGTTTCGATGGTTTCGATCATGCGAATCTCGGCAATGCAGGAATAGCCGACGCCGCCCTCGGCGACCGGCTTGCCCGGGCCGCCATCGAGCTTGTTGGAAACGGTCCCCGAGCCCACAATCGCGCCCGTGCCCAGGGCCCGCGTTTTTGCCGCATGGGCGATCAGGGTCGGAAAATTGAAAGTCATATCAACGCCCGCATTGGGGACGCCGAATTTTTGTCCGTTCAAGGAAGATTGAAGCGGCAGGTGCACCTTGCCCTCGCGCCAGGCATCGCCAAGCTCGTCGGGCGTTACCGCGACCGGGGAAAAGGCGCTTGACGGCTTTGACTGGAAAAAGCCAAAGCCTTTTCCCAATTCGCCCGGAATAAGCCCGCGCAAGGAGACATCGTTCACCAGCATCAAAAGCCGGATGTGGCGGCCTGCGTCCTGAGGCGCGGCGCCCATGGGCACGTCGCCGGTGACGACGGCGATTTCCGCCTCGAAGTCGATGCCCCAGCCTTCGTCCTGCGCCATCAGAATGTCATCGCGGGGGCCGAGGAAGGTGTCCGAACCCCCTTGGTACATGAGCGGGTCTTCCCAGAAACTTTCGGGCATTTCCGCGCCGCGCGCCTTGCGCACCAATTCCACGTGATTGACGTAGGCCGAACCGTCCGCCCACTGATAAGCGCGGGGGAGCGGCGAAGCGCATTTCGCCGCATCGAACTCCTGGGGCTCGGGCACATTGCCCACGTTAAGTTCCTGATAGGCGGAGGCGAGCCGGAGCGAAAGCGCATCCCAATCGTCGAGCGCCGCCTGCAGCGTTTTCGCAATGCCGGGCACGGCCACGCATGTCGCAAGGTCCTTCGAGACGACCACAAGCTGGCCGTCGCGGCTTTTATTTTTCAAAGTCGCGAGTTTCATGTGCGGGGATGGTCCTTATTCGTGCTTGAACTTAGTCTTTGACTTGCCAGCTCTTGTGATAGTCGGCCCATTCGACGCTGGCCGCCCCCTCTCCTACCTCAAGAGGGTCGCGGGTGTCGATCATCACCGCATACTCGTCCGTGCCCGGCTTGGACTGCTTGAAGGCTTTTTCGAGCGCCTTGGGGTGGGGCCCGTGGGTAAAGCCCGCCGGGTGGAACGTCACCATGCCCGGGTGGATGTTGTCGCGGCTGAAAAAAGCGCCTGCGTGATAGAAGATCACTTCATCGTAGTCGTCATTGTTGTGGAAGAACGGAACCTTCAGCGCGTCCTCGTCGGTCTCGAAGGGCCGGGGCACAAAGGTGCACACCACAAACCGGTTGCCCACGAAGGTCGTGTGCGCCGAGGGCGGCAGGTGATAGCGGTGGCTCATCAAGGGCCGGATGTCGCGCACATTGACGCGCACGGGGGAAAGATCGCCCTTCCAGCCCACCGCGTCGAGCGGATTGTAGGGATAAGTGACGGTGGAAATCTCGCCCGTGCGTTTTATGTCAACGCGCCATTCGCCGTTCGCGGTTGCTTGGCGCTCGAAAGCCTCGTCGATCGCGGGCACATCCAGCATGGCGGGATCGAAAATCGCATGAGGGCCCACGAGCCCCTTCTCCGGCAGCTTGTAAGTGGCATTAGTGTTTTCGATCAGAAGTGCGGTCACGGGCTCCGCGCATTCAAACCGCCACATGGTCGAGCGCGGCAGAACGATATAGTCCCCCGCCTCAAAGGAGAGGTGTCCGTAATCGCAAAAAAGTTCGCCGCGCCCCTTGTGGACGAAGATCAGCTCGTCCCCGTCCGCATTGCGCGCGAGCCGGTCCATCTTGCCGTCCGTGTGCCAGAGCCGGATTTTGGTGGCGCCGTTTTTGAGCACCTCCGCCGCCGCCCAGGGCGAGCTGCCCTCTTGATCGAGCTTTGAAAGATCAAAGGCGCGCGGACGCAACGGGCCTTCCCACGCCGTCCAGCCCGTGGGCGGGTTACGGTGATACATGTGCGTGGCGGGGCCGAAAAACCCTTCGCGGCCCAGCTCCCGCTCATAGGTGCCGTCGGGCAGTTTCGCGTGGGCCTGGCGCGAGGCTTTGCCTTCCGTACGCGGATAGGAAATGTAGTCGCGAGCCATGGGGTGCTCTCCTTCCTCGAAAGCGGGATCGGCGGCTTAGTCTTTTTCCGTATCTTCAAGCACGCCGCGGCGGATCTGGTCGCGCTCCATAGATTCAAACAGAGCGCGGAAGTTGCCTTCGCCGAAACCGTCGTCGCCCTTGCGCTGAATGATCTCGAAGAACACAGGGCCGATTGCCGTCTCGGTAAAGATCTGCAGAAGGATCTTGCCGTCCGGCGCGCCATCAAGCAGAAGCGCACGCTTCTTGAGTTCTTCAACGGGCTCGCCGTGACCGGGCAGCCGTTCGTCCAGCATCTCATAATACGTGTCCGGCGGAGGCGTCAGCAGCTGAACGCCATTGGCGCGGAGCTGATCCACGGTGGCGTAAATGTCGCTAGACGTAAGCGCAATGTGCTGAATGCCTTCGCCATTGAAGTCCTGAAGGTATTCTTCGATCTGGCTCTTGTCGTCAGAGCTTTCGTTGATGGGAATGCGGATGCGGCCGTCGGGCGCGGTCATAGCGCGGGATTTGAGTCCGGTCAGCTTGCCTTCGATGTCGAAGTACCGAACTTCTTTGAAGTTGAAGAGGTCTTCATAAAAGTTCGCCCAGAAATCCATGCGGCCCCGATAGACGTTGTGCGTCAGGTGATCCACTTCCATCAGGCCGACACCTTTGGGGTTGCGATCAACGCCCGGCAGGTATTCAAAGTCCACGTCATAGATCGACGGGCCCTTGCTATCCACGAGATAGATCAGGCTGCCGCCGATGCCTTCGATGGCGGGGATGTTGAGTTCCATGGGCCCCACGGGATCGGTGACGGCATTGGCGCCCTTCGCCACCAGCTCATCGAGCGCTGCGCGCGCGTCCGCCACGCGGAAGGCCATGGCATTGGCGCCCGCTTTGTGTTCCTTGCAGAACCGTTTGGCGCGCGTCGTGGGGTCGAGATTGACAATGAAGTTCACACCGTTCTGCCGCCACAGCTCAACCTTCTTCGAGCGGTGAAGCGCGATCTTGGTAAAGCCGAGCTGCTGAAAAAGCGGGCCCAGAAGCGCGGGGTCTTCGGCCGTGTATTCCACGAACTCAAAGCCGTTGAGCCCAAGGGGGTTTTCCCAAAGGTCCTCGCGGCGCTCTTTCACATCATGGGCAGCGGACATCGGCGTCTTCCTTCTTGCTCGACAAACAGTAAAAGATGATGGGCCGCAGCCTCGCCCTGTCCAGCCTTCGGGGCGGGCTGTTACGGGCGTTGTTGCACTGCGGTGCAATAAGTCACTAAGAACCGGCAATATAGCCGCACAATCGCGCGACGTCCTTGCAGAGTGCCCGGGGTTCGGGCCAGTATGCCGCATAAAATTCGA
>JANQLJ010000023.1 GCA_028280665.1 Alphaproteobacteria bacterium | reverse complement strand
CTCCATCAAGCATGGCGGCGCCCATCCGCACGAGGTCGGTGGGCGTGGCCGCCCACCCGCCGCCAGGCAAGCGGTGGCTGAGGTCGGCGGGCCGCCATGGCCGGTAGCGGGCCCCGTCACGATAGTAAAACTGCGCAAGCTCGCCCGTCTGCCGGGCGGGCGCGACGATGGTAGATCGGAGCCCGAGAGGGTTGATGACCTCTTCCGTAATGATCTGCCGGTAAGGAATGCCCGCGGCCTCGCTCATCACCGCGCCCAGTAAAACAGTTCCGAATGTCGAGTAATGAAATCCGGTGCCCGGCTCATAGAGCAACTCACTGCCGTCGAAGACATCGACTGCCTGGCGGACATCCGCGTAATGCCTTTGCAGCACCATGGTGTGGTAGAGGCCCTGTATATCGGTGTTGCCGCCGTAGTGAGGCAGGCCCGCCATGTGAGAGGCAAGCTGGCGCGGTGTGATCTCCGCCCAGCCCGCGTTGGGCAGCTCACTCATGTAGCGGGAAAGGGGCGCATCAAGATCGATGGCGCCCCTGTCGGCCAGCCGGGCGAGAGCCGTTGCCGTAAGTGCTTTCGACGTACTGCCGATGCGAAACACCGTCTCAGGCGTTGCGGGCCTTTGCGCGGCAATGTCGGCCCAGCCCACCGCTCCGCGCCAGACGACCTCGCCGCTAACGGCGACCGCCGCCGACATGGCTGGTGCGCCGATCTCGCGGCGGTATCTTGCCATGCG
The DNA here is from genome assembly GCA_028280665.1 of Alphaproteobacteria bacterium. Taxonomy (GTDB): domain Bacteria; phylum Pseudomonadota; class Alphaproteobacteria; order JAJFIK01; family JAJFIK01; genus JAJFIK01. The sequence goes on along the minus strand of JANQLJ010000023.1, from coordinate 4,388 downwards.
CGCAAGCGCGTCATCGCCCGCGGGGGCAAAGGCGGGGTCAAGAACCTCTTGAGTCGACGGTGCTTCTCCGGCGGGCAAGTGAACCCAGCCGAACGGGCTCATGGGAACGGCCCCCCGATGGGCAAAAAATCCGTACACGGGCCATCCCAGCCAAAGCAAGGCGGCGATCAGAAGAACCAATGCCATCCCGAGGGCCCGTAGAACATTGGTTGGTTTTAAAGCCGTCATGTTTTCCCTGTCCCTTTTTGCAGGGGTACTTTCCCCGAGATAGATATCCGAAAAAGACAAAAGCCGCTCTGGGTTTCCCCGAGCGGCCTTTTTGAATCTCTGATGCCTTTTACGCTGCTTACTTGGGCAGTAGGCCTTCGCGCTGGGCGCGCTTGCGGGCGAGCTTCCGCGCGCGGCGGATAGCTTCGGCCTTTTCGCGCGCCTTCTTTTCAGATGGCTTTTCGTAATGAGCGCGGAGTTTCATTTCCCGGAAGATGCCTTCGCGCTGCATCTTTTTCTTGAGCGCGCGCAAGGCCTGATCGACGTTATTGTCGCGGACGATAATCTGCACTGAACTTCCCGTTCCTTTCCTTCGGCCATGGGTCTTGGCCGGTCGCTGGGTGCTTTGCAAAAAGCACATAAATACCCGTTCCAGGGCGGGCCTCCGCCCGGAATTGGGGCGCTTATAGTGACTTTGGCAGGCGATGTCCAGCCACGGGCAGGGCGGGCGCTGGCGGCTGGACGGGCCGGGTTTCCGCGCTAAACTCCCCTGCCATGGCCATACTCAAAATTGCCAAGATGGGTCATCCGGTGCTCCGCGCGCCTGCGCGGGCCGTCGAAGACCCTACGCATCCGCGAATCCAGAAATTGATTCGCGATATGGTTGAGACCATGGTGGATGCGGATGGCGCGGGCCTTGCCGCGCCCCAGGTTCATGTGCCCGCCCGCCTCGTTATCTTCCAGGCGCCGCCTGAGCGCGCTACAGGGCCCGTGGACGGGGAGGAGGTCTTCGACCACACAGCCCCGCTCACCGTGCTCATCAACCCGGAAATCGAGGTCCTGGGCGAGGAGCGCGAGCTTGGAATGGAGGGCTGTCTCTCGGTGCCGGGCCTGCGCGGCATGGTGCCGCGCTATACCCACATCCGATATTCGGGCCTCAACGAGAAGGGCGAGCCTGTCGCCCGCGAAGCCCGCGGGTTTCATGCCCGGGTGGTGCAGCACGAATGTGATCATCTCGACGGGATTCTTTTCCCCCAGCGCATGGAGGACTTGGGCCAGCTCATTTTCGAAAGCGAGCTGAAGCACTACCTTCAGCCCGACGAAAGCGAACCCTCCGAGGCGGCGGAATGAGTAAAGACAAACCCACTCTTGAAGAAGCGCGCGGGCGCATCGTCGAAAAGGCGCTGGAGATCGCGCCTTTCGAAGGATGGACCGTGCCCATGCTGCGCAAGGCGGCAACGGAAGCGGGCTTTGACCGCGACACCCAGCGGCTTGCGTTTCCCAAAGGCATTATGGATCTGCTCGAGTATCATTCTCAGCAGACGGATAATGAGATGCTCGAGCGGCTCGCCGATTACGACCTTGCCGCGCTCAAGGTGCGTGAGCGTGTGACGCTGGCGGTGAAGCTGCGCATCGAAGTGATCGCCATGCACAAAGACGCCATCCACCGCGCGGCCCACATGCTGGCCCTGCCCATGCATCACGTGAGCGCCCTGCACATCACCTATCACACGGTGGATACGATCTGGCGCGGGATCGGCGATACGTCGACAGACATCAATTTCTATTCCAAGCGCGCGATCCTTGCGGGCGTTTATACGGCCACGATGATGTGCTGGCTTGAGGACCGGTCGGACGGTGACAGCGAGACCTGGGCCTTTCTCGACCGGCGCATTCAAAACGTTATGGATTTTGAGAAAGTGAAGGCGAAGGTGCGCGAAGTGGCCAAGGACGTGCCCTCGCCTTGGTCGTTCCTGAGCGCCGTGCGTTACCCGGCGGGGCGGAAACACTATTGACGGTCATCCCGGAAGTCGCGCAAGCGACTGTCCGGGATCTTGATCCAAACACCACGCTCAAGATCCCGGGCTCGGGCGTTCCGCCCACCCCGGGATGACGAAGGATTAGCGGTTTGTTTTGGGACTCGTCCGGTTCACGTGGCCCATCTTGCGTCCGGGCCTTGCTTCGGCCTTGCCATAAAGATGCACATGCGTGCCGGGTTCCGCCGCCAGAAGGTCCCATCCGGACACGTCGTCGCCGATCAGGTTTTCCATCACCACATCGGAATGGCGCACGGGATCGCCCAAGGGCCAGCCCGCGACCGCGCGAATCTGTTGCTCGAACTGGCTTACGTAGGCGGCGTCCTGGGTCCAGTGGCCTGAGTTATGGACCCGCGGGGCGATTTCGTTGACCAGCAGCGCGCCACCGGGAAGCGCGAAGAACTCGACCCCCAAAACGCCCACATAATCCAGCGCCTCGATGATGGCCGTGGCGATCGTGCCCGCCTTTTCCGATTGTTCGGGGGGGATCGCGCCGGGCACGTGAGAGCGCCAAAGGATGTGATCGCGGTGTTCGTTCTCCGCCGCATCAAAGGCGGCTACGTCACCGTTCACGCCGCGCGCGATAATCACCGAAAGCTCGCGCTCGAAGGCAATAAAGCCTTCTAAGATCGCGGGTGCCTCGCCGATGGCGGTGAACGCGGCTTTATGGTCCGTGTCCTGATCGATCTTGGTCTGCCCCTTGCCGTCATAGCCGCCGCTGCGCGTTTTAAGAACGGCGGGCAGCGCCGTTGTTTGTGCGGCGGCGGCGATGTCCGTGGCGCTATCCACCTTGGCGAAGGGTGCGGTTTCAACACCGATACGGCCCAGGAACTTTTTTTCCTCCAATCGGTCCTGGGCGACGGCCAGCGGCTTGCGGCCCGGGCGGACGGGAACGGTTTTTTCAAGAACGGCGACGGCGCTCTCGGGCACGTTCTCGAACTCGTAAGTGGCAACATCGATGGTGCCGGCGAACGCCGCAAGCGCCGCTTCGTCTTCGTAAGGCGCAAGCGTCACGTCGTTTGCCACTTGCGCGGCGGGGCAATCTTCCTCAGGGCAGAAGATATGGGTGCGAAAGCCCAGCTCGGCTGCGGCGATGGCGAGCATGCGGCCCAGTTGACCGCCGCCCAGAATGCCGATGGTACTGCGCGGGGAGAGTGCGTCAGTCGGCATCGCTGTTCTTTGGCTTCAAAGCAACCGCATCGGTTTGGGCTTTGCGGTAAGCCTCAAGGCGGCCCGCCACGCCGTCATCCGCAAGCGCCAGCACCGCGGCAGCGAGAAGCGCCGCGTTCACGGCGCCCGGTTTGCCGATGGCGAGGGTGCCCACGGGGATCCCGCCGGGCATTTGCACAATGGATAGAAGGCTGTCCTGCCCTTTGAGCGATTTCGATTCAATGGGCACCCCGAAAACCGGCAAAGGCGTGAGCGAGGCGGTCATGCCGGGCAGGTGCGCAGCACCCCCTGCAGCGGCGATGATGACCTTGAAACCCTCGGCCTTGGCGCCCTTGGCAAACTCCACCATGCGCTCGGGCGTCCGGTGGGCCGAAACAATCCGCGCGTTGAAGGCGATGCCCAGTTGTTCAAGCACTTCCGCCGCATGGCGCATGGTGGGCCAGTCGGACTGGCTGCCCATGATAATGGCGACGGCTGGTTTTTCGCTCATGTCCGGGCCCCCTTCCGGTGCGGGGCTGTCAAAAGAAAGCGGGGGAGTATAGTCATGGGCCTCTAGCTGGCAAGCGTCCGATTCCTCAATGCCGCGGTACCCGCGGCCGGCGGGCCCCTAAGCAATGATGTCGGGATAGAGATAGTCCTCGATGCGGGCGATTTCATCCTTGAGCTGCAGTTTGCGCTTTTTCATGCGCTGCATCTGAAGTTGGTCGAAAACCCCCTGATCCGTCATGGCGAAAATGGCGGCGTCCAAATCACGGTGCTCCTCCTGCAATTGATGCAGGCGAAGCCGCATTTTTTCTTCCTCCTTGTCCGTCATGGGCATCCCGGCAAAGGATTGGCGAGGGCCCTTGGATTTAGCCCGGAAAAGCCGCCGCAAGCAAGGGATCGAAGGCACCGATGCGCTCAAGCTCGGCCCCTTCCGCGCCCGCAAGACCGGCATAGGCCACCAAGTTATTGAGTGAGATCTGGCGCGCCCGGCGCGGGGAAAGATCGATGGCTTCCGAAGGGTCCTGAAGCCCGTCGAGAAGGGCCTGGAGAAAATCCTGCTCCACACGCTCGGCGTCCAGCTCGACCTCAAGCGTGTTGGCCCGCAGGGCTTCGGCCCATTCGATGGGGGTTCCGGCGGGCGCGGGCCGCAGGTTGCGCCGCACGGTGCGCAGGTTCGCGGTGATCCTGGCATTCCAGTCGGTGGCAAAG
>JANQLJ010000136.1 GCA_028280665.1 Alphaproteobacteria bacterium | reverse complement strand
ACTTCACGACGGACTCGATCATCGATGCCTGCTACAACACACCGGGGGCCGTTGGTGGTACGCCGGGAGCTACGTCTGACGACATCGGTAACTGTGCCTTGTTCTTCCGGAACTCGGTGACCGGTCAGCCGATTGGCCTCATCAACCAGCTGTCGAACGGCGCCGGTGCGGTGCGGACCGATGGTATCGACTGGGCAGTGAACTACTTCTGGGATCAGCTCGGCGGTGTCTTCACCTTCAGCCACGAAGGAACGTATGTCTTCGAAAATACGTTCGCTCCGGGCCAAGGTGGTGCCAGTGACCGCGGCTCCATCCCGCAGTTCAAGGCCAATGCCGGCCTCATGTTCGAACGGAACAACTGGTCCGTTCAGTGGCGGACGCGCGTTATCGGCGACATGGACGACCCGCGGTACAATGGCTTTAACGCGTTCAACTATGACGGACCGGAAGCTCACATCGAGCATGACGTTCGCGGCCGTTATCAGTGGAACAACTATGGCCTGCTCGTTGGTGTGAACAACATCTTCGACGATGAACCGCCGTATGTGTTCGGTTCCGGTAACAACTCCGACCTGTTCACGTACAATGCGATGGGCCGGTATGTCTTCGGGCGCGTTACCGCGGACTTCTAAGACTTAAACGATCCAATCCGGATCAAACGGATGCGGCGGCCATTTGGCCGCCGCATTTGTTTTTGGGACTAGCCTGCTGGACAGGGCCGCCGCTGCGGGGCAAAAGAAACTCCAGAGTCACCATTACCGCTCTCTTCTCCCTCTTCCCTGCCCAAGGGTTCTCCGTTCATGCCACCCTCCCTCGATGCGCCCGGAACCTGCTTCTTTGAAGACCGCTTGACCGGCGAGGGAGATGCCAAGGAAAACATCAAGGGAAGCGCACGTGTCTTCACCTCTCCACGGGCAATCATCGAAGCGCGGCAAAGCGGCGAGGTAGAAGATGCATTGGCTGAGTTGGCCCGTCTTCAAGCCGATGGTAAGTTCCTCGCGGGCTACATATCCTATGAGGCCGGCTACAGTCTCGAGCCGCGGTTTGCGGCATTGGCGGCGCGACCCGAAGCAACGCAACCGTTGCCGCTCCTCAGGTTCTACGTCTATGACAGCGAGACGCGCCTTTGCGGGCGCGAAGCCGATGAGCTCGTACTCTCGTCACTTATCAAAGGCCACCGCATCTCCGTACCCGCGCCCTGCTGGTCATATGATGACTACGCGCCCCGTATGGAACGGGCACTTGAGCTCATCCGCGCGGGCGACATCTACCAAGCGAACCTGACATTCCCGCTCGAAGGCCACATTGAAGGCGCGCCGCTTTCGCTTTACGCCGCCTTGCGCACAGCGCAGCCCGTGGGCTTCGGGGCTTATCTGGCGCTTGACGAAGCGCGCGTGCTTTCGCTTTCGCCGGAGCTTTTTGTGCGGCGGGACGGCGCCCGTCTTGAGACGCGGCCCATGAAAGGCACGGCGCCGCGGGGTCAAAGCGCCGCGCAGGACGAGCTTAACCGGCGGGCGCTCCGCGCGGACCCCAAGGAGCGCGCCGAGAACCTGATGATTGTCGATCTCCTGCGCAACGACCTTTCCCGCGTCTGCCGGCCCGGCACCGTGAAGGTGCGTGATCTCTTTAAAGCCGAAACCTACCCCACCCTTCACACCATGACTTCCACGGTCGAAGGCACGCTTGCGCCTGGCGCAACCAGCGCCACGGTCCTGCGTGCGCTCTTTCCCTGCGGCTCGGTCACCGGCGCGCCGAAGATCCGCGCGCAAGAGGTTATCCGCGATCTCGAAGAGGGCGCGCGCGGCATCTATACAGGCGCGATCGGATACCTCACCCCCGATGGCGGCTTTTGTTTCAACGTCGCCATCCGGACGCTGACCGTCTTCGCGGACGGCACCTACACCTATCCGGTCGGCGGCGGGATCGTGGCGGACTCGGTGCCTGCGCGCGAGTACGGCGAATGCCTCCTCAAGGGGCAAGTGATCGCGGAAGAAGCCGCGCCCTTCGACCTTATTGAAACCATCGCCTGGTCGAGGGAAGAGGGTTTCACTTTGCTTCCGCGCCACTTGGAACGGCTCGAAGCCTCCGCCGCTTTTTTCGGGCGGCCTTATGACCGCAAAAGGGTCCTTGCCGTGCTCGATGAAGCAACCGCCGATGCACGCGAGGACCGCTTGCGTGTGCGCCTGCTTCTCTCGGCGGACGGTGAGATGACCATCGAGACAAAGCCACTTGAAAACGAGCTGCCCCTGCCTTTGCCATTCGTTTTCAGTGGGGCCCGCGTCGATGCAGGCGATCCTTACCTGCGCCACAAGACGACGCGGCGCGCGGTTTTCGAGGATGCGCTCGGGCGCGCCGCAACGGTGGGCGCCCGCGAAGCGCTTTTTGAAAACCAATATGGTGAGATCACCGAAGGCGCCTGGACCAACGTCTTTGTGGAACGGGGCGGCAAGCTTCTAACGCCGCCGCTTTCCTCGGGCCTTCTGCCGGGAACGCTGCGGGCGGAGCTGCTCGCCACTGGCCGCGCCATTGAGAGCGTCCTAACCCGCAAGGACATCCGCGCAGCGGACGCGGTCTATCTGGGCAATTCAGTGCGAGGCCTCATGAAAGCGCAAGCCCTTGAGCGCGGCGAGCCCGCGCAGCCCGCGCCCCGCTCTATTCAATCGGCTGAGTAGCAGGCTCTTCAGGTTCTCAAGTATCGCCCGCAACCGATACGGTCTGGCCGTCTTGCAGGCGTTCGCCGCCGCGCACGATGACCCGGTCACCGGCGCTGAGTTGCCCCCCGCGAATTTCCACGCGGTCGGCCTGTGCCACGCCGGTTTCGACCTGAATGCGCTCGGCGGCGTTTTCCTCGGTAATGCGGAAGACGTAAGAGCCGTCAGCACGCAGAATGATGGCGTCGCGCGGTACCGCCAGAACTTGCCGGGGCTCGCTCGAAGGCACGGAAACGCGCACGGGCGTCCCGATAATGCCGCTGCCTTCGGGAAGCGCCACGCGAATCTCAAAGGTCCGCGTGACCTGATCGCCCACAGGAATGATGGTGCGGATGGCCGCTTCGAAGGCAAGCGCGCCGCCCAGGCTCACGGGCAAGGTCTCCCGGCCAGCCAGATACTGGGCGACGGAAACCGGCGCCTGTACAGTAACTTCAAGGTTTTCCGTATCCACAAGACGCGCGACCACCGTGCCCGTGGCGGCATATTCGCCCGCTTCCACAAGACGTTCCACCACGCGGCCCGTAAAGGGCGCCGGCATTTGCGAGCGTTCAATGTTGTAAAGCGTGCGGTCGCGTTCGACCCGCGCCTGAACCAACCGCTGTTCCGTCACTTCCATATTGGAGACCGCTTCCTCGACACGCGAAGCCGCGGCATTGTTGCGTTCGGCAAGCTCGCGCAGCCGGTTAGCCTCCGCGCGCTCGTAAGCAAGGCTCGCTTCAAGGCTGGCGATTGCCGCTTCGTTTTCCGCAAGCTGCAGGTCCAGGAGACGCTGATCGAGACGGGCAATGGGCTCGCCTGCCTCGATGATGGCGCCAACTTCGGCGATCCACTCCACGCGGCCTGAAACTTCTGAAGAAATGTGCGAATCGTTGCGGCTGATGACCGTGCCGGGCACTTCGAGGTGCGGCGCCATCAACTCATTGGTAACGACATCGGCGCGGACGTTAGCGGGCGGCGGGCCCTGCTGCGCCCATGCGGCGGGGGCGGCCACAAGCAGCGCCGCAAACGCGGCGCCCCGCAAACAGAAAACAAAATTGGTACGGTTCATGTCATTACCCCTCAGCGGCCGGCAGCGGGCATGGCGTCTTCCACCCGGCGCCGTCTTGCGGCCACAGTATCCTCGCCCATGCGCAGAAGCGTCGGCAACAGGATCAACGTAAACAGAGTGCTCACCGCCATGCCGCCCACAATGGTGGCGGCAAGCCCGCGATATATGGCGCTTCCGGGCCCGGGCACAAGCACCAGCGGCAACATGCCCATAACGGTGGTGAGCGTGGTCATGAAGATGGGCCGCAGGCGCACGCGCAGCGCCTCGCCCACCGCTTCCCGGCGCACAAGCCCTTCGGCTTCGGCCTGGCGCGTGCGCGCGACCAGAAGGATGGCGTTGTTCACCACGATCCCGGCGAGAATGATAAAGCCGATCATGGTCAGAAGGTCGAGATCCTGGCTCGTAAACCAGTTGAGCACCACGAGGCCCATGACACCGCCAAAGGCCGCGGGCGGAAGAATGAGCAGCACCAGCCCTGCGTCCTTGAACGAGCGGAACATGCCCACCATCAGCAGATAAAGGACGCCCACCGCCACAAGCAGGTTGGGGATCATCTGGCTGCGCACCCGTTCGAGCGACCCCGCCGATCCGCCATAGCTGACATTGCCCGCAGAGCCGAGTGCGCTGCGAATGGCGGGCTCTACATTTTCCTCAATCAGGTCAATGGCCCGTTCAAGGGCGACGTCATCAGGGGGCGTCACAAAAATCGAGATGGTCCGGCGGCCATCAACGCGGGTGATTTGCTGTTGTTCAACGCTTTCCTGAATGGTGACGAGATCGCCAAGCGGCACCACACTGCCCGAGGGCGTTGCCAAGGGGATGGAGGCAAGTTCCTCCGGCGTCGTCCATTCCGGCGTTCTCAAAATGATGTCGATGGAACCCTGGCCGTCGAAATACTCACCCATGAAAAGCCCATCGCCCAGGGCGCGCACGATGCTGGCGACCTGCTGGCGGCTCCAGCCCGCTTCGGAGATGCGCCGGTCATCGGGAATGACGTTGAGCGTGGGCTGACCGAAGCTCGGCTGGGGGTTGGGATTGAAGCTCGCGCCTACGTGTTCTTGCGGGTTCCAAAGCTCGCCAAGCGCGCCCATGCCCGCCTGCACCGCCGGGAACAGCACCTCCGGATCGTGCGCTTGAACATTGAGCACGATGGTGTCAGAGCTGCCGAACCCGCCGAATAGATTGCCCTGCCGCCCGAACCCGAACGTGTCGGGAAAGCCCACCAGGATTTCCGAGTTCACAATCTGGGCAAGCTCGTTCACGCGACTCTGATCTGCTGCGCGAATGCCGAGGCTCCCGCCGCCCGGAAATGAGAAAATATAGTAGTTGCGAAGCGCCGGTTCGCGCTCGCCATCGAGAAACGGCTGCAGGCGCTCGACGAGGGGCTGCAAGATTTCCCGGTCGACCGTTTCCAGTGAAGAGCCTGGCGGTAAAGCCAGGAAGGCGTCCACCGCATCGCGCCGCACCTGCGGCAGATAGCTTTGATCGGGTGCAAGCTGGGTCGAGGCCACGAGCGGCGCGATGATCAAAATCACGATCCAGGCGCGCCGTGCAATGCGGGTGCCCGTAAGCGTCATGAGGAACCGGGCGATACCGTTCCAAAGACGGTGATCTTCTTCCGTTGACTTGACGGTCTTCAGAAAGTTTGCGGCTGCCGTGGGCAACACCATCAGCGCGACCACGAGCGACACGCTCACGGCGATGGCGATGGTGAGCGCAAGGTCGGCAAAGAGCTGTCCTTCGGCATCTTTCAAGAAAATCACCGGCACGAAGACCGCCACCGTGGTCGCCGTCGAAGCAATCAAGGCATTGACCACACGGCTTGCGCCGATGCGCGATGCGTCGGCAAGGCTGTGGCCGTGCTCGCGCTGGCGCACGATCCCTTCGAGCACCACAATCGCCGCATCGAGCACCATGCCCACGGCAAAGGCTAGCCCTGCGAGCGAGATGACATTGAGTGAGCGCCCGGTGAGCTGCAGCACCGCCAGCGTGGCGAACAAGCTGACCGGGATGGTCAGGGCAATGATCAGCGTCGCGCGGACATTGCGCAGGAACAGCCAAAGCGCGCCCACGGCAAGCAGAATCCCGATGGCGAGGTTGGTGGTGAGGAGATTGATGGCCCGTTCGATAAACACCGACGGGTCATAGGAATGCGCCATGCGAAGACCCTGCGCGGCCAGGGTGTCCTCGTTCATGGCGGCCATTTCCGCCTTCACCGCTTCAATCGTGGTCAGCACATTCGCGCCGTTGACGCGGAAGACCCGCAAGCCCAGCGCCGGGTTGCCGTTCTGATAGACGGCGGCGAACCGGTCGGCGCGGCGGATGCCAACCTCGGCCACATCGCCCAGGCGCACGGGCCGGCCGTCGCGCCAGTCGAGGATTTGTTCGGCGAGCTGGTCGGGGGAAAACTCGCCGCTATAGCGCATCATGTAAGTGCGCCGGCCAATGTCCACAAAGCCGCCTGTCACGTCCTGCGCGCGGCCCGCCACCGCGGCAATGCGCGGAATCTCGATGCCGTACTGGGCGGCCAGGAAAGGATCGAAGGTGATCTCAAGCACCTGGGGCGCATTGCCCGGGCCCTGGAGGTCCGCCGCCGCGACGCCTTCAATGGCCTCAAGCCGCGGCACGACATTGTCCAGAATAAACTGGCCTTGCTCAATAATGGGGATGGTGCTGTCCGGCAGCGACTGAATAAAAAGATAAATCAGCGTGTCGTTGGAATCGCCCGTGGCCGCGCTCTGCACGACAGGGGGGTTGGCGTCGGCCGGCAGTGGCGGCAGGCGGTTCATGCGGCTGATCACTTCCACCAGCGCCTGATCCATATCCATATCGACGCTAAAGGTCAGGTTCATCTGCACGAAACTGGGGAATATGTCGGCGCGCAATTCCTCAAGTCCCGGCATCCCGCGCAGAACCTCTTCCTGCTCCTCGACGATGACGGTTTCCATTTCCTCGGGGCTCGCCGCGCGCCAATAGGTCTGGACGCTCATTTGCGGCTGCTCGATGTTTGGAAAAAGTTGGATGGGCAAGCGCGCGGCGCTGATCACACCAATGAACATGACGATGGCAATCACCACCGCCACGCCCGTTGCATTTCTAAGGCAATAGTTGATCAGCCCCATGGTCCAGCCCTTCCCGCAAACGGCGGGTTACCCAATTGGATTCTCGTTTTCGCTTGCAGCGTGAAGCGCGGCCCCGCGCCCCTTGTTCGCTTAACTCGTGCGCCAAACTTGCCGGTGGGCGCCCTCGCAAGCCAATCAGAACTTCTCACGTGTGTGTGACGCAAACGCCGCACAGGGTGCGGCGCTCCGAATCATCCGCAAACGGCCTAACCGGTTCGCCCGCACCCGCCGGTGATATAACGCGAAACGGCCCTTGTCGCGTTACAAAGCGGTAAGGGATTTTTGCCGCACTTTTTCTGATTTCTTCCCTACATATGACGAAATGGGCTGGGCACACGTATAGGTAGTCTGCTATTCTCCCAGACCATAGTAAACCGAGGAGGAGGATCCCAGTGCCCATCAAAATCGATTGCAACGCCGAGTTAAAAACCCTCTTCGTTGAAGTCAGCGGTGTCGTCAACTGGGACGAGCGTAAGGGGGCGGCTGCCAGTTATAGGGAATGTTTCAAGTCGGGCAAAGTCGATTATGCGCTGTTCGATCTGCGCGGGCTGACCGGCGAAAATAACGCCAAGGAAGAAAGAGACTTCGGCCAACTGATGGTCGACAAGATTTCAGAGTTCAAACATGTGCGCGCCGCCGCGGTTCTTTCCCGCGACTTTCTGGTCTCAAGTTTGGTGGTCTTGGTGCTGCAGCAAAGCGGCTTTAACATCATGGACTTCTGGAATATCGATGAAGCCAAGGCGTGGCTTTACAGCGTATAAATCGGATGCGGCTTCATCCGGTGACCGATGACAACTTCAAAAGAGACGATTGGCTTTATCCTGGCTGGTGGCGGCTCGGAACGCATGGGCGGCAAGCCCAAGGGGCTTTTGTTCATTGCCGGTAAACCGCTAGTCCAACACGTGCGCGATCGCTTTGCCCCGCAAGTGAGCCACATCGTCATCAACGCGAACCTGCCGCCCTCTGCATTTGCGGGCATCGGCGCACCCGTTATTCCTGATCGCATTGCTGATTGCACTCTTAATCATGAGCGCGCGGGCGAAGGCCCCCTCGCCGGTCTGCTCACTTGTTTGACGTTCGCCAAAGAACAAACGCCGGAAAGCGCGTGGATCGCCACTGTTCCTTGGGATTGCCCGTTCCTGCCCCTTGATTTGGTGAGCCACCTGCGGGACGGGGTTGGTGATGCGGACGCAGCCATCGCTACGTCGAACGGCCGGGCCCACCCCCTCGCCGCGGTTTGGCGGGCATCGCTCTTGCCCCAGCTTGAAGAGATGTTTCAAGGCGGGCTTCGTTCTGCCAAAGCCTGGGCGGCCCGCATCGGTGCCAAAACGGTTGCGTTCGATGCCGGGCCCGTCGATCCTTTTTTCAACGTGAACACACCCGAAGATCTCGCCACCGCCGAAGCGCTTGCGGCCAAGATCGATGGCTGATCTGGCTTCAAGGGAAAATGGTACCGCCTCCCCGGATCGAACGGGGGACCTCTAGATCCACAATCTAGCGCTCTAACCGACTGAGCTAAGGCGGCCCGGAAAACCAATGTGCACCCGCGCGCCTTAGCGGGCGCGGGGACCCTAGTCCGGACATTAGCCTAATTCAAGCGGAGGCGGGCCTCAACGAGGGGCGCGCGCGGCGGGCGTCAGCGCCCGGCTTGCCGCGAGGCTTTTGAGGGTCAGATGACGCTGAAATTCGAGGTTGCGGCGGCCCAGGGCAAAGGCGGCGGTGACCGCCGCGCGGCCCAGCTCAATCGAGGCAGCTTGCGTCCGCACGCCGCTTTCGCGCCATGCGGCCACGCGCTCCTCCCACCGGTCCTAAGTCG
>JANQLJ010000132.1 GCA_028280665.1 Alphaproteobacteria bacterium | reverse complement strand
CCCTTTCTTTGGGTGCTTGTAGGGACGGCCACGGCGCTGAGCAGACACACGGGGAGTCTCGCGCTTGCCGTAATAGGTTTCATCTGCCTCGACAATCTGACCCCCACCGCCGATCTGGCCGGGCTTCTTGTCGTCCATGGCTTCACGAATACGGTGCGCCATGAACCACGCCGTCTTGTACGTCACGCCCAAGGTGCGGTGCAGTTGATGCGCGCTCATGCCTTTCTTGGACGAGCAAAGCAGGTGCGTAGCAAGAACCCACTTGTTCAGGGGAACCTTGGAACGCTCAAAGACGGTCCCCACAGTTACGGAGAATGGCTTTTGACAGTCCTTGCACTTCCAGACGCCCGGACGGGTGGATTTGCCGTTCAGGGCCGTTGAATTGCCTACGGAGCCGCAATGAGGGCACACGGGGCCATCGGGCCAGCGGAGGCCTTCAAGGTGCTCGCGGGCCTTGTCGGCGTCGGCATAGATGGGATTTGTTATATCCATGGTTGTGCTCCCATATCTTGTTGATATACATATGGGAACTCGGATACGGTACGTCAAGTATATAATTGGGAACATATACCTATAAGAGATTGATAGTCCAGTGGCATTTGCTCCGAAAGCCGACTCTACGGCTCCAATAGCGATGGGGCTTGAGGACTTTTTTGCCATCGCGCGGGCGGTTTTGTCGCTGTCGCCGGACCCCTGTGATGAAGCGGCGCGCATTGCCTTTATTCACCTAGCGCTGCGGCGTGAAGGCCGGGTGGGGTCCCGGCCTGCGGACTGTCTTGACGAGGCGCTGACCCGCACGCTGCCAACAGCACGCGGAACAACCACGGCGCCCAGCCGGGATGAAGCGCGGCTGACCGCGCTCGCGCTCTTGGCCTTTGCGGGCGATCTCCCTGACCCTTCCGGCGGCGCGGACCTTGTTTACCGGCACGATCTTGAAGACCAAGGGCCCGCCGATGCGAGGCCCGTTTCCCTTCTCAGCAGTTATCTCTTCCTGAAATCGGGGCCTGCGAATTAACCTTGGCCTTACTGGCCCGCTTCCAAAAAGGGTGATAAGAGCCACATACTCACTCAAGGCGGATGCGGGATGGCCGAGCAACAAAGCGAATTTGCCGCGCTTCTCTACCAACTTCTCATCGTCGAGGAAGTCAAAGCGGTCAAGGAAGTGGCGGCCGAACTGGGCCTTAAAGAGCAAGCGCTCTACGCGCGGCTCTATGGCCGGGTGCGGTTTTCCGTCGACGAGGCCCGCGCGATCCTCACCTATCTGAGCGACGTGCGCATTGCCGATCATCTGCTCAAGGGCACCAAATACGTCGCCATCGAACGCAAAGAACAAGATGCCGAACGCACATCGGAAGGCGTGCGGGAAGGGGCCACCACGACCCTGTTCGATGTGACCGATCTCATGCGCGAGGTCGAAGTTGCCTTGAGCGACGACGGCCGCATCGACCACCGCGAAAAGATCGATATTGAAAAGCGCTTGCATGAAGCCGAGCGTTCCCTCACCGCGCTCCGCAATGCGCTCAAGGGCGTCCGCTAGACTGCTCCCCCTCCCGACAGCAATTCATTTAAATACCGCGCGATCCCTTCAGGCGGCATTAGACTGTCTTAGGCGACAATGCCCGTGAAGATGGCTTTTGGAGGTTTAAGGACCCATGGCCGCTCGCAATATCTTCGGCCGTAAAAAGCGCATGGCGCGGCGCGAACGCATGTTGAGCTTCTGCGCGTGGAGCTGCTTTGTCGCGCTTGCGATGCTAGCCCTCGACAATGTCGGCGCCATGCAGATTCTTTTTTGACCCCTTCCGCTACGTTCCCTTCCTTCCTCGTCCGCTTTCCCCGGTTGACCCGTCTTTGACATAGCGCCAGTCTCGGCCCTCGGTTTACAGAGGGGAGCATCGGGTGCTTGACGTTTCAGGAAAGACCGCGCTTGTCACCGGCGGCGCGCGCGGACTGGGCGCGGCGGCGGCGAAAAAACTCGCCGGCGCGGGCGCGAATATCTTCCTCACCGACATTCTCACCGATCAGGGCGAAGCCACCGCCGCGGAGATCCGCAACGCGGGCGGCGAAGCCGCCTACTTCAGCCACGACGTGACCTCGCCGGACGATTGGGCGAATGCGGTTGAGGCCTGCGCCCGGACGTTCGGATCGCTTGACGTACTTCTCAACAATGCGGGGATCCTTCAGCCCGGCACCATCTTCGACGCAACCTACGATGACTTCCGCCGCGTGATGGAAGTCAATGTCGGCGGCGTTTGGCTGGGCATGAAGGCGGCGCTGCCGCGCATGGCCGAAGACGGCGCCAAGTGGCCGGGCGGGGCCTCCATCATCAACATTTCCTCCGTGGCCGGACTGGTTGGCGCGGCCGGGCTTTCGGCTTATTCGGCGTCCAAGGGCGCGGTGAAGCTCCTGACCAAGTCCGCGGCACTCGAATGCACCGGCGCGGGCCACAAGGTGCGGGTCAATTCTGTCCATCCCGCGGTCATCGAAACCGATATGGCAACCGGCATTGCCGGTGAGATGAAAGACGAAGGCCTTGTTGCCAGCACCGACGAAGCGCTGGGCCTGATGACCTTGGCCCATCCCATCGGGCGCCTGGGCCAGCCCAAGGATGTGGCGAGCGCGGTTCTGTTTCTTGCAAGCGAAGCCTCGAGCTATATGACCGGCGCCGAGCTTGTGGTCGACGGCGGCTTTACGGCGCAATAGGGGGCACGGGTTATGGGACTTCTCGAGGGACGAATTGCGCTGGTCACGGGCGCCGCGCGCGGACTTGGCGCTGAGATTGCGAAAGCCTTTGTGGAAGAAGGCGCGGGCGTTCTGCTCACCGACGTGCTTGAAGAAGATGGCGCCGCCACTGCGCGCGCGCTCGGCAACAAGGCGGCGTTTCAGAAACACGATGTGACGAACGAAGATGATTGGCGCGCCGCTGTCGCCGCGGTGAAAGACCAGTTCGGCGGGCTCGATATTCTCGTCAACAATGCGGGCATTGCCGAAGGCGGACGGATTGAAGACACCTCGCTTGAAGATTTCCGGCGCGTTACCTCGATCAATCTGGATGGCGTCTTTCTGGGCCACAAACATGCGGCACCCTTGATTCGCGAACGCGCGGGCAAATGGGAAGGGGGCGGCGCCATTATCAACATCTCGTCCGTTGCGGGGCTCATCGGGCTTGGGGGCGTACCCGCCTACACCGCCTCAAAAGGCGCGGTGCGCTTGCTGACTAAATCGGCGGCGCTTGAATACGCGCAGAACGGCGAAAAAATCCGCGTCAACTCCATCCACCCCGCGTTCACGGAAACCCCGATGATGGAATCGACGGCCGGGAAGCTGGTCGAAAGCGGCCTTGCCCCGGACGCCGAAGAAGCAAAAGCGTTTCTAACCGCGCTCCATCCCATCGGGCGAATGGGTGTGCCGCGGGACATGGCAAACGCGGCGGTGTTTCTTGCAAGCGATGAAAGCGCCTTTATGACCGGCTCGGAACTGGTGGTGGATGGCGGGCTTTCCGCGCGCTAGGCGGTGCCAAAAGAGTAGGGCCGGGAAGCTACGCATCCCGGCCCAGGGTGGCGAACCCGGACAGCTAGGCGGGGCTGGTTAATCTCCCCGGATCCGCACGATGAGAAGAATGGGGTATGCTCCCTGAACCCAAGATGGGGGGCCTATTCATTGGCCATTCAGACAAGCGGGCCTAAATATGCGCCTATGACGTCGCTCGAAAAAACATTGATGGCCACGGTTGTGGCGCTCGTTCTGGGCGCGGTGCTTGCGTTTACCGCGCCGGCCGCCCGGGCGTCTGTGGAAGAAGCCGCCATCATTCTCGCGCAGAGCTATGACTCGCGCCGCAATATGGAGTTGACCAACCAGCGGGTTCCTCTCGAAACCGTGATTGCGCGCGTCAGCCGGACTTGTCCAGGGCGCCTTATCAACGCGCGGCATGACGCGGGCTCGAACATGTATATTATCCGTTGGGAGACGCGCGAGCAGCGAATCGTCTCAATACAGGCGGATGCGGCGACGGGGCGGATCCTGTCGACCGGCGGGTGCTAGACCAAGGTTCACTGGCGCGCGCGGGCAACGGCGGAGGCGAACATGAAAATTCTCGTGATCGAAGACGAACCGGCAATCAACCGCCAGCTCGTCGATGCGTTCAAGGAAGCCAACTACGCCGTCGATTCAACCGGCGACGGCGAAGAAGGCGAGTACATGGGCGAGACCGGCTCGTACGACGCCATCATTCTTGATCTCGGCTTGCCGGGCAAAGACGGCATTTCCGTTCTGAAAAGCTGGCGCGCGGGCGGCGTTACCACACCGGTCTTGATTCTCACCGCGCGCGGGGTTTGGAGCGAACGGGTCGAAGGCATCGATGCGGGCGCCGACGACTACGTGGCAAAGCCCTATCAGATCGAAGAAGTGCTTGCGCGCATCCGCGCACTGGTGCGGCGCGCGGCGGGGCATGTTTCGTCGGAGATTACCTGCGGGCCTTTGCGCCTCGATACCAAGTCCACGCGCGTGACGGTCGAGGGCAACCCGGTAAAACTCACTTCGCTGGAATACAGGTTGCTCTCTTATCTGCTGCATCACATGGGGCGGGTGGTTTCCCGCAGCGAACTGGTCGAGCACCTTTATGAGCAGGATTTCGATCGCGATTCCAATACCATTGAAGTGTTCATCGGCCGCTTGCGCAAGAAGCTCGGCGTTGACGTTATCAAGACGGTGCGGGGGCTGGGCTATTGCGCCGAAGATCCCGCACAAGTGGATGGTAAAGCGGCGGCGGATTCCTGATCCCCATGCTCGGGTCGATCAGAGCCCGGCTGCTGGTCTTCAGCGCCATCCCCGCGCTGCTCTTTCTGATCATCGGCGTTCTCGTGGTGCTGTCGCTTGCGCGCGGCATTCAGCGCGAGGAGTTTATCGAAACTCTGGAAGTGGAGCTCTTTCAGCTCGTCGCCTGGGCGCAGGTGGTCGATGACGGCACGTTCGACCCCCAGCTTCCCGGCGCAACGCGCTTCGAGACCGCGTTCTCGGGCTGGTACTATCAAGTGTTCCAGTTGAACGAGACGGGCGGGATCGACGTTGTCGCCACATCCCAGTCCTTGCAGCAGGCGCGGCTCAACATCCCTGAAATCCCTGAAGGTTCGAACCGCTGGTTCACCGAAGCCATCGGCCCCACCGGCGAGGGGCTTATGATTGTCGTCCAGCGCGTGCGTGCCGCGACTCTTGCCGACAACCGCCCCATCCCCAATCCGGACGATCAGTTCTTTATCGCGGTCGCCCGCAGCGTGGAGCCGCTTACCCAAACCAACCAGCTTTTGTACCGGGCGCTGGGGATCGGGTTCGGGATCGGTGCGGTTTACCTCATGCTCAGCACGATCTTTCTTGTGACGTTCAGCCTCGCGCCCCTTGCGCGCGCGCAGCAATCCCTGCACGGCATCCGCTCGGGCGAGGCGAGCCGGCTCACGGGCGCATTCCCGCGCGAGATCGAGCCTTTGGCCGAGGAAATCAATCTGCTCATCGATGAAAACGAAAAGGTCGTCGAGCGCGCCCGCACGCAAGTGGGCAATCTTGCCCATGCGCTCAAGACACCGCTTAGTGTCCTGACCAACGAAGCGCAAACCGCCGAGACGCCGCTGGCCAATGCGGTGGCCGAACAGGCCGCCCTCATGCGCGCGCAGGTCGACCGCTATCTTGCCCGCGCGCGGGTCGCCGCGACCAGTCAGGTCCTGGGTGCGCGAACGGAAGTGGCGCCGGTGATCTCGCGCCTTGTGCGCGCGCTTGAAAAAATCCAAGCGGACAAAAATATCACCGTCGAACAAGACGTGGGCGAGGGTCTTTATCTGCGCGGCGAACAGCAGGACCTTGAAGAGGTGATCGGCAACGTGCTCGAAAACGCTTTTAAGTGGGCGAAGAGCCGTATTGTGCTGAAGGCGGAAAAGACCGGCGCCGATCTTCTTTTCACGGTCGCCGACGATGGGCCCGGCCTTGCGCCCGAAGACCGGCCCCAAGCGCTCAAGCGCGGCCAACGGCTGGATGAAACTACGCCGGGGACCGGGCTTGGGCTTTCAATTGTTGCGGATATTGTCTCGGCCTATGGCGGCGAAGTGAAATTGGGCGCCGCCGCGCTGGGCGGTCTTGAGGTGAAGATCAGCTTGCCTTCTGCGCGCTAGCGGCCTTTGCCGCGTCTTGCGCCCGGCGCTGATGTTTTTTGCGCTTTTTGTCCTTGGCCGCTTTTTCCCGTTCGGCTTGCCGCGCCTTCACTTCAAGCTCGCTGGGGCCGTGATAGTCCGTGTACCCCGCCCCAAGCGCTTTGCAGGCAAGCCGCACCGAGCGAGGAATCTTCACCGTCTCGCCGTCGCGTTCGCCCTTTTCATAGTATTGCACCACGCGCCGTTTGAGGCCGAGCGCCTCGGCGGCCTCCTTCTGAGACATGCCCATCCATTTACGCCAGCGTTTGAATTCGGCTGGTTTCACTCGTTACTCCGCCCATTTACCCTGCCTGAAGGGGCTCCCGCCCATGGCCGAAAAGTTTCGCCTTTTTGGCCCCGGGGCGCAAATTCCCTGAATTTTCATTGTAAACGCCGCATCAACCTCACTTTAAGAGGTGCTGGGCCATACTCGCCTGCGAATGGGGACTTTGGTCTGTCTAGGCGGGCGTAAAATACATATGTACAGTGATAAACCGCAGAAACTAAAGGCTTTTCTTGAGAAGCTGCCCGAGCATCTCGTGGATCAGCTCACCCAGGCCGTAGAGCGGGACAAGCTCAGCGGGGGCACCGACATGCCCCATGAATTGCTGCTTCAGGGGCTGCGGACCGCGCTCACCGAAAATGAAAGCCCGGTTAACCGGACGCCCACGCCCATGCGTCTCTTTTGCGATCCCGTGGAAGATCTGCTGGTCGGCCGCCGCACGCAAAAGCGGCCCTGCCGCATTGCCCGGTCCTCGCTATCGCCGGTATGGGAATGGCTTGCCTCGGATTTGATGCCCAAGCCGTTCCGCGAGCATTACGACAATCTTACCGCGGCCATTTTGGAAAACGACGCGCCGAAAGTTCACGAGGCCACGTCAGCGTTCCAGGAAGCGGGCGCGGCTGCGTTGTCTGAAGCGCTGAAGGCCGCAGGCGAAGGCTCCAAGAAGCGTGCCGCGATCGCTAAAAAACTTGGCGGCGAAGATGTGCTCGCCGACGCCGAAGAAATCGCAAAGGTGCTGGCAGTCGCGCCGGAGATCTTGAAACTTCGCGAAGCCTTCCAGGTGCCTGTGAAATCCCTCGACCGCGAGCTTCTGAAAACGCTTTGCGCGGAATACGACGAGGTTGCGGAGAAAAAGCCCGGCTGCGCCCGCTACATTCTTGCGGTTGCCTTGCACCGGCTGGCGCGGCCATGGGAAATTTTGCGCGTTGCCGCGTTCCTCATCAAACAAGATGATGAAGAAAGCACGGCGCGGGCCGATCTTGATGCCATCGCCGCATTGCTGTTCGGGGACATGGAAGACAGCATCGCCCACTTCCAAAGGCAGAACGTGCGCTCGTTCGATCCCGACGATGCGTGCCACTACATTACTACTTACGCACGGCTGGCCCAGGGCATCGCCCAAGAGCTTGAAAGTTTCGGCGATCAGGCGTGGAAGGAGCGGTACGAGGAACTTCACGCGAGCGGTGCCAAGGAATTCGAGCGCTTGATCAAGCAGGTCCCCGAGCAAATCAAAGAAGCGATGCCGTTTCTCAAATCCGGCATCTATGCGGCCAGCAGCTCGCGCCGCCCCGATTTGCGCAAAG
>JANQLJ010000130.1 GCA_028280665.1 Alphaproteobacteria bacterium | reverse complement strand
GATGTCGGCGGCGGAGCCTTGAATGGGCGCGTTGATGGCGGCGCGTTCGTTGAACGATTTTTCCGCGGGCTTGTTTGAATTGATGCGCGGGTAGTGGCAACGCCGCCCGAAAATGGTTTCCACAAATCCGTGCTTGCGGCAAAACTCGATGGTCTCGTTCATATAATCGCGAATGCCCGGGAAGCGCTCAAAATAGGTCTTGATATAATCCTGCGCCTCGCCGCGCGGGATGCCGAGCTGATTGGCGAGCCCGAAGGCGGAAATGCCGTAGATAATGCCGAAATTGATCGCTTTCGCGCGCCGCCGCACGGCCGGGTCCATGTCTTTGATCGGTACACCGAACATCTCCGACGCGGTCATGGCGTGAATGTCGAGCCCGTCTTCAAAGGCCTGCTTGAGCTGTTTGATGTCGGCGACGTGCGCGAGCACCCGCAGCTCGATCTGGCTGTAGTCGGCGGAAAGGAGCTTGTTGCCCTTCTCCGCGATAAAGGCGGTGCGGATTTGCCGTCCTTCCGGCGTGCGCACGGGGATATTCTGCAAATTTGGGTCCGACGAGGCGAGCCGCCCGGTGGTGGTGGCCGCCAGCGAGTAAGACGTGTGCACGCGGCCGGTTTCCTCGTTGATGAATTCGGGCAATGCGTCCGTGTACGTCCCTTTGAGTTTTGAAAGCTGCCGCCAGTCGAGCACCACTTGCGGCAGCTCGTGGCCTTGCGCGGCAAGGTCCTCGAGCACGCCCGCGCCCGTGGCATAGGCGCCGGTCTTGGTTTTCTTCGTCGCGGCGATGCCCAGCTTGTCAAAAAGAATTTCCCCCAATTGCTTGGGCGAGCCCAGGTTAAACTCTTCCCCGGCAAGCCTATGGGCGTCCGCTTCAAACTCGATCATGCGCTTTGCAAACGCGCCCGAAAGCCGCGTCAGCACTTGCCGGTCCACCTTGGTGCCCGCCATTTCCATGTCGGCCAGCACGGGCACGAGGGGGCGTTCCAACGTCTCATAGACGGTGACCAAACCGTCAGCCACAAGGCGCGGTTTTAAAAGCCGCCACAGGCGCAAGGTGACATCCGCGTCCTCGGCGGCGTAGCGCGCCGCGTCCGCAATCGGGATTTCATCAAAGGTCTTTTGCGCTTTACCTTTGCCGGCGATCTCTGAATAAGGGATCGGCGTGTGATCCAGATGCTCTTTGGAAAGCGCGTCCATGCCGTGGCCGTGCAGCCCTGCGTCGAGCACATAGGATATGAGCATGGTGTCGTCGAAAGGCGCAACGCGAATGCCGTGGCGCGCGAAAATCTCAAAATCATATTTGAGGTTCTGTGCGATCTTCAAAACGCCCGGCGCCTCCAAAAGGAGTTTCAGCTTCTTGAGCGCTTTTTTGAGATCGATCTGCTCGGGCACTTCGTCGAGCGCCAGCCCATCCCCATGACCGTGACCAAGGGGGATGTAGCAGGCCTCGCCCGGCGTGACGGCAAGCGAGACGCCCGCGAGTTTCGCCGTCATCGTATCGAGAGAGGTGGTTTCGGTATCCACCGCCACGGCGCCCGCCTCGAAGGCCCGCGCGATCCAGGCATCGAGTGCGTCTTCGGTGGTGACGGTCTCGTAAGCGTCCGGGTCGATTTTGCGGGTGATTTCGCCCTTGTCCGCCACCGCGCCGGGGGTGCCGCCCTTTTTGCCGCTTTGGCTTTTGCCGGGCGTTGCGGCCTTTGGCGCGGCAGCGGCTTTTGCAGCTTTGCGCGCCTCGCGGTCGTGGGTAACGAGGCTTTCATCCGCTTCGATGGCGTCCACATCTTCGATCTCGAAGGCAGCGGCCACGCGCTTGGTCAGTGTGCTGAACTCCATCGCCTTCAAAAACGCAATCAGCGTCTTGGGGTCGGGCTCGTGAAGTTCAAGGTCTGTCACGGGAACCTCCACCTCCACGTCGCGTTTGAGGGTGACAAGCTCTTTCGACACGCGCGCCTGATCGGCAAATTCGATCAGGTTCTCGCGGCGCTTTTGTTGTTTGATCTCTTCGGCGCGGGCGAGCAGCGTTTCCAGATCGCCATATTCGTTGATCAGCAGCGCGGCGGTCTTGATGCCGATGCCGGGCACGCCGGGAATGTTATCGACGGAATCGCCGGAAAGCGCTTGCACTTCGATCACTTTCTCGGGGCCCACACCGAACTTTTCCACCACCTCATCGGGGCCGAGGCGGCGGTTCTTCATGGTGTCGAACATCTCCACCTCGCCGCCCACAAGCTGCATCAGGTCCTTGTCGCTTGAGACGATGGTAACGCCCGCGCCCGCTTCCCGCGCTTCTTCCGCATACGTTGCAATCAGGTCATCCGCCTCAAAGCCTTCCATCTCGAGCGCGGGAACGCCGAAGGCGCGGGTGGCCGCGCGCACCAGCGCGAACTGGGGCACCAGGTCCTCGGGCGGCGGCGGGCGGTGCGCCTTGTAGTCGGGATAGATCTTGTTGCGGAAGGTCTTGGCGGAATAATCGAAAATGACGGCAAGGTGCGTGGGCCGGTCCTCGCCTTTCAGGTCCTCGATGAGCTTGTGCAGCATGTTGGCAAAGCCCGACACCGCGCCTACGGGCAGGCCGTCCGATTTGCGCGTGAGCGGCGGCAGCGCATGATAGGCACGGAAGATAAACGTGGAGCCGTCCACCAGATAAAGATGATCGCTTTTCTTGAGGCCGGGGGTTTTGGTTTTCGGCTTGCTCTTCGTTTTGGTCTTGGCTTTGCTCATGAATGATCCAAGTTAGAGGGGGGCAATCGGGCTGGCGGGCAGACCAGTCCTGCGCCGTCTCGTCCCACCCCGCCATTGACGGCTTTGAGGGCCGGATGATAGCGATGCTGGCCCCCCGCGCAATGTGAACCAAGCCTTGTTACTCTCGGAAGGACCCATGACCGCGACACCCGGAAGAAATGCCATTGACGCCAAGGCCTTGCGCAAGGTCTACCGGGGCGGCCGTGGCCAGCCGCCCGCCGAGGCGCTCAAGGGCATTGACCTTGCCGTGCCGCAGGGCTCGATCTTCGGGCTTCTGGGTCCCAACGGCGCGGGCAAGTCCACCTTCATCAACATTCTCGCCGACCTTGTGGTGAAGACCTCCGGCACCGCGTCGATCTGGGGCTTTGATATCGACAAGAACCCGCGCCAGGCGCGTGCCTCCATCGGCGTCGTGCCGCAGGAACTGAACATCGATCCCTTCTTCACCCCGGGCGAGGCGCTGGAACTGCAAGCGGGCCTTTACGGCGTTCCCAAGGAAGAGCGCCGCACCATGGAAATCCTCCGCGTCCTGGGGCTGGACGACAAGGCCGATGCCTATGCGCGCACGCTTTCGGGCGGCATGCGGCGGCGGCTTCTGGTGGCAAAGGCGCTGGTGCATAACCCGCCGGTGCTGGTGTTGGACGAGCCCACGGCGGGCGTTGACATCGAGCTGAGGAAACAGCTTTGGGATTATGTCCGTGAGCTGAACAATCGCGGCACCACCATCGTGCTGACCACGCACTATCTTGAAGAAGCCGAGGAGCTGTGCGATCGCATTGCCATCATCAATCATGGCGAAGTGGCGGCGTGCGAGGAAAAGACGACGCTGCTCCACCGTATCGAACAGAAACAGATGGTGATCCGCCCTGGCGGTGAGAGCGGCGAGGGCGCGCGCGCGCCGGACCTTGGCGGGCTTAAGGTGGAGTGCCGGCCCGACGGCTGTCTTGTTATCACTTACTCGCCCGAGGACATTTCAGCGGGCGAGATTATCGAACGGCTGCAGCGCGCGAATATCGAAATTCTCGATATCACGACCCAGCAATCGGACCTGGAAGACGTCTTCTTGCAGCTCACCTACCACCGTGACGGGGCGGCCGAAGATCCGGCCACGGGAACCCGCCCCGTGCCCGACCGGCCCGCTGGTCACGCCCCCGCATCGGCGGAATAGGCCGTCTTCTCTCCTAAAACCCGGTAATTCAAAGCAAATCCCGTGCACTCGTGGTGATTGTAAGCGCTTTATTGTAGCAACCAATAATGCTAGTTATGAGCGCAATCACAATAACAACGACTTTAAGTCGAACGGGGTTGGGGATAGACATGCGCTTGAAGCGTCATTTGATTTTAGCAGTTGCTGCAATTGGTCTTGCGGGATGTGCGCTTAATGGCCGCGTGCCGATTTCGGATTGGCACCTTCAGCACAATGAAGAAATCGCCATTGGCGAGCGGCAGATGATCGTGCGCAATATTTTGCGCGCCCGCGATCAGGAAAGTATGGTGTTTACGCGCGTTACGCAGGCTAGTGGCGGCATGACGCGGCAGGCGCGGGTAACTCTTTCTGTCTTCAGTGGTGAGGGTCCGGGCAATGCCACGGTAACACCGGGGGGCCAGTACCAGGTAGAAACCAAACCTACATGGACCATCGGTGTCCAGCACTCTCAAGAATTTTGGCGCGGCATTATGCGCCCGATTGATATTGAGACCGTGGGCCATTTTGTCAATCAGGGATGGCCGATCGATATTTTCACCTATCTTTTTGTGCAGAGTGTTCTTCTGAGTGAGTCAAACCCAAGCAACAGCAGCCAAATGCCATGCCTTCTTGTGAACGATCCCGATGATCGAACGACGCGGAGTTCAACTCAAATACCAAGAAATGGCGGCTATTGTGCTCAGACGTCTAGTCGGCCAGCGGAAGCGCTCTTAAGCACGTACGAACTCTTTCTGACTGACCCGGATATTGGTCAAGGCGATTCGGCGTCAACCCAGCAGGCTGCAGTGCTTCCTGCAAGCGTAGGACGGGGTGATTTTTCCGACTTTGAGGATTGGGTTGTGCGAACACGACGCCCTGGAACGGCCGTTTATTTCTGCCGTCGCCGGGCGGCAGAGGCACACCTTCCCAATCCAGGTGCAAGTACAGTTCAGATTCCGCATATTATAAGTGTGGTTGATCATGCGGGACTTACCTTCGATGAGAGTGGTGCTCTGCAGGCATCGGGAGCCGGTTATGATATCTGTATCTATGACGGCAATGATCCGGACTTTACAGGGTACTACCAGTTATCTGGTCAGTTAGGTGATTCACGATTGGAAAACCAGTCAGACGAAACCAATCGAACTGGTTCCAACGTTACCCGCCTGAATTGTGTGCATTTCCACGAAGTCACGAATAGGGAAAATGTTTGCATTCAACGGGAACTCGGTCAGATTCAATTGCGATCTTTGCAGCGGGTGATCTATTACCTAGGTGAGGGTATCAGAAATCCCGCCGATAACCAGTTTGCCGTCCATCGGTTTAGAGAAGAGAGCGGCGGAGATCTTAACCTGCAACCGATAACTTTGTTTGGTTTGTATGAGGCTGGCTCAGCCGCCAATAGTATTCCGGTTCGCCATCACGGAGAGACGTACTATCTCCGATATCAGAACCGAGGAGACCCCCGTCAACTCGACCAGTACGGGATGCCCATTACATGGGCGCCGAATACTGACTACTCGCAGATGGTAGTAACACTTCTGCTGCAAATGGTGGCTTTACATCAGTCAGCTGAAGACGCGCCAACTGCCATAAACGTACGGCAAATCAACTGACGGGCTTGAGTTCATTGGCCGCCGCGGCAAGCCAGTCGAGCTCTTGTTTTTCAAGCCTTGGGCCCGGCGCGCGGCGGTGGAAATAAACCGCCTGCGCCGCCGCGCGCATCATCCGTGTACCGATCATTGCGTTCCACACCCAATCGGGCACGCCTGTGTTCATGACAAGCCGTTGCAGCCGCTTGAACCGGAAGCGCGGGGTTTCCCGCGCCATCACGGTGGCGGGGGAGGGGCCGTCGTCGAGGAGATAGGCCGCGATCGCTTGGCCCGCGCGGCGGCCGAAATAAAGCGCGGGCTGGATGCCGCCCGCGGTCAAAGGCGAGACCAGCCCCGCCGCATCGCCGATCAAAAGCGTGCGCCCGTTTCCGATGCGGGAAAGCCCGCCGCCACACGGGATGACGCCCGCGCGCCGGTCCACGGGGGCAAGGCGGCTCACCCCCAGCGCCTCCCGCACATGGGCGATGGCCGCCTCGATGGACGGCTTCGCCCCCGCGGGCGCGGCAAGCCCCACCTGCACGTGGACGGGTCCCGGCACCGCCCAGGCGATGTAGCCCGGCGCGATGCGCCGCGTCAGAAAGCAATGAAGGTACCCGCGGTCGATGGCGGTGTCTTCATAAGGGATGCCAAGCTCCACCCCGTGCAGAAAGTGGCGGTTGCGGGAAAGGCCCAGCGCCTTGGCGACGCGCGACTTGGCCCCGTCGGCGCCCACGAGATAGCGCGTCTTGACGCCGAGCCCTTCGAGCGCATAGCCGCCACTAATCTCGCGCGCACCCTTGAAGGTGCAACTGAACCGGATCTCCGCGCCTCCCCGCGCGGTTTCGCCCGCCATCCAGTCGAGCAGCGCGGGCGTGTCGGTCGCGTGAAACACATAACCGGGGGAGGCAAGATCGATCGACCGGTGCGAGGGCGCGTAAAGACGCACGCCGCTAATTTTGCGCGAAAGGTGTGCGGGAAAGTCCATTTCCTCGGCGGCTTCTTTTACCAAAATGCCCGTGGTGCGAAGCCGCGCGCCGGCGCGGGACTTCTGATCGATCACCAGAACCTTGATCCCTTTGAGCGCCGCGGTCTTGGCGCA
>JANQLJ010000040.1 GCA_028280665.1 Alphaproteobacteria bacterium | reverse complement strand
GTGGTTAAAGCAAGGCCCGTCAGCCTTCGCGTGCGCAGAACTTCCCGAAATCTTGCGCCAGCGCTTTGGCCGCGGCTTTGACGAGCTTCTCGCCATCTTCGATATTTGCCTGGCTCGGGTCCGACCCGATACGCCCGTCTGGAAACCGGCGGCGGTAGTCGGCCGCATCGCGGATGGGGCCCACGGGCGCGATCTTGGGCGACATCTCCACGTCCTTCACCGCGTCGGGATAAGCGTAATACGTCACCGACACTTCCGACGGCGTGGCATGAGATCCGTGGCCCTTAGGATACATTTTTTCGCAGAGCTTCATGATGCCCGGCAGCTCCCACCAGTTCATGAGTTTGAGTTTAAGCGGCACGGCGTTGCTGCCATCAAGCTCAAGACTGCCGTCTGAATAGATCTCGGCGAACGCCGCGTTGATGGTGGCGATGTTCCCACCATGGCCGTTGAGCCAATAAATGCTTTCAAACCCGTGACGGCGTAAGGACGCCACCCAATCGTACATGGCCGCAATCATGGTCGAGGGGCGCAAGGTGAGCGTTCCCTTAAAGCCCATATGATGCTGCGCAATGCCGACGTTGAAGGTGGGCCCGACCAGAATGCCGCTTTCATCGCCCGCGTGCTTGGCGATCACTTCGGGGCAAATGGCATCGGTGCCGAGGAGCCCGTTGGGCCCGTGCTGCTCCGTACTGCCGATGGGGACGACAATGCCTTTGGAGCCCTCGAGATACGCCTCGACCTCGGCCCAGGTGGATTGATGGAGTTGCATGGCGCGCGTGCCTTCTAAGTGGAGATCGCCGGGTGAGCCGACAGGAATAAACCCCTTGGCGTACCCGCCGCAAGGGCGGGCGCCACGCCTACTTTTTCCTGTCGTCTTCACCTGCTAATAGAGAACGCCATCTCACCGCCCGCCGCCCGAGGAGCCCTTGCGATGACCACTCACCCCGAAGCCGCGCTGATCCCCGTTTCCGCCGATTGGGCGAAGACCGCCTATGTGGACGAGGCAACTTATAACGAGATGTACAAGCGCTCCATCGAGAACCCGGAGGTTTTTTGGGCCGAGCAAGGAAAGCGCATCGACTGGATCAAGCCTTACTCCAAAATCAAGGACGTTTCCTACGACGCAAGCGATCTGCACATCAGATGGTACGAGGACGGCACGCTCAACGCCTCCGTCAATTGCATCGACCGGCACTTGAAGGACAAGGCGGGCGACACGGCGATCATCTGGGAAGGGGACGACCCGAAGGACTCAAAACACATTACCTACCAGCAGCTTCATGACGATGTGTGCCGCATGGCGAATGTGCTGAAGGCAAACGGCGTCAAAAAAGGTGACCGGGTCACCATCTACATGCCCATGATCCCGGAAGCCGCCTACGCCATGCTGGCTTGCGCGCGGCTGGGCGCGATCCACTCGGTGGTGTTCGGCGGCTTTTCCCCCGACAGCCTTGCGGGCCGGATCAACGACTGCAAGTCCACTTTTGTGATCACCGCCGATGAAGGCATACGCGGCGGCAAGACCATTCCGCTCAAAGCCAACACCGACGAGGCGCTCACCAAATGCGATCACGTGGATCATGTGCTCGTCATCCGCCGTACCGGCGGCGCGGTCGCCATGAAAGAAGGCCGCGACATCTGGTACCACGAAGCCGCCGAGGGCGCCGCTGCCACTTGCGCGCCCGAGGAGATGAGCGCCGAGGATCCTCTGTTCATATTGTACACGTCAGGCTCCACCGGAAAGCCCAAGGGCGTCTTGCACACCACCGGCGGCTATATGGTCTATGCCTCGCTGACCCACCAATATGTGTTCGACTACAAACCAGGCGACATTTATTGGTGCACCGCGGATGTGGGCTGGGTGACGGGGCACTCATACATCGTGTACGGACCACTTGCCAACGGCGCGATCACGCTGATGTTCGAGGGCGTGCCCAACTATCCCGACAATTCCCGCTTCTGGCAGGTGGTGGACAAGCACAAAGTCAATATCTTCTACACCGCGCCCACGGCGATCCGCGCTCTGATGCGCGAAGGCGACGGGCCCGTCACCTCGACAAGCCGCAGTTCGCTGCGCCTTCTTGGCACGGTGGGCGAGCCCATCAACCCCGAGGCCTGGGGCTGGTACTACGATGTGGTAGGCGAAAAGCGCTGCCCCATCGTGGACACCTGGTGGCAGACCGAAACCGGCGGCATCATGATTACGCCGCTGCCGGGCGCCATCGACCTTAAGCCCGGCTCGGCAACCAAGCCGTTCTTCGGGGTGCAGCCCGCGCTCGTGGACGACAAAGGCACAATCCTCGACGGCGCGGCGGAAGGCAATCTCGTCGTGCTCGATTCATGGCCGGGGCAAATGCGCACCGTATTCGGCGATCACGAGCGTTTCGTTCAAACCTATTTCAGCACCTACGCGGGCATGTATTTCGCGGGCGACGGCTGCCGCCGCGACGAGGACGGTTACTACTGGATCACCGGCCGCGTCGATGACGTGATCAACGTCTCCGGCCACCGCATCGGCACCGCGGAAGTGGAATCGGCCCTCGTCGCCCATGACAAAGTGGCGGAAGCCGCGGTGGTGGGCTTTCCCCACGAGATCAAAGGCCAAGGCATCTATGCCTATGTAACGCCCATGGCGGGCGAGGCCTTCACCGAAGAGCTGCGCAAGGACCTCGTCGCCCATGTGCGCAAAGAGATCGGCCCCATCGCCTCGCCCGATGTGATTCAAAACGCACCGGGCCTCCCGAAGACGCGCTCGGGCAAAATCATGCGGCGCATCTTGCGCAAAATCGCCGAGAACGATTTTGGCAACCTGGGCGATACCTCAACCCTCGCCGACCCCGCCGTGGTCGAAGAGCTGATCGCACACCGGGAGAAGGTGTGAGGACTTAGAAGTCCGAAATCTTCCCGCCCTTTTCCCAATCGCCGTAGCGGGTGGGCTCGGGGCCGCTACTCCCACCCTTCTCAGGGGCGCGCCGCTCCGCCGCCGCTTTTGTGCGCCGGGCCTCGGCCTCTTTAAGGGCGCGCAGGGCAGCGGGGCTTAGGCTCTTGCCTTTGGCGGCGGTCTTGGGGCGCTCCTGATCGGCCATGGCCCTAATGTGCGCCACCGGGGGCGCCTGTCAACGCGCCCTTTAAAACCGCGCCGAAAAGCGCCACATAAGACCGGCGAGAACCGGCGAGGACGACCCCCATGAACATGGTACGCACTTTCGTTTTGATGGCCGCCATGACGGCCCTTTTTGTCGGCATCGGCTTTCTTTTGGGTGGCCGCGCCGGGCTTTTGATCGCCTTCGTCCTGGCCTTCGCCATGAATTTCTTCGCCTACTGGAATTCGGACAAGATCGTCCTGCGCATGTATCGCGCGCGCGAGGCGAATGAGCAAGAAGCGCCCCAGCTTCTCCGCATCGTGCGCCAGCTTGCCCAGAATGCGAAGCTGCCCATGCCCAAGGTTTATGTGATCGACAACCCCCAACCCAACGCGTTCGCTACGGGCCGCAACCCGGAAAATGCAGCGGTGGCGGCGACCACCGGGCTTTTGAAGATGCTGACGCCGGAAGAACTCGCGGGCGTCATGGCCCACGAGTTGGCGCACGTCAAAAACCGCGACACCCTGACCATGACCATTACCGCAACCCTTGCGGGCGCCATTTCCATGCTCGCCAATTTTGCCTTCTGGTTCGGTGGCAGCCGCAACAATAATCCGCTTGGCATTGTCGGGCTTTTGGCGCTGATGATTCTCGCACCACTGGCGGCGGGGCTGGTGCAAATGGCGATCAGCCGCACCCGTGAATATGCCGCTGACCGCATGGGCGCGGAAATTTGCGGGCGGCCTTTGTGGCTTGCCAGCGCCCTTGGCAAGATCGCCGACGGCGCGCACCGCATTGACAATGCCGCCGCCGAGCGCAACCCGGCGACGGCGCATATGTTCATTATCAACCCGCTTCACGCGCGGGCGATCGACGGGCTTTTCTCAACTCATCCGAATACGGACAATCGCATTGTGCGGTTGCAACAGATGGCCGAGGAATTCGGCCAAGCCCCTTCCACCGACCGCACAATGTAAGCGGCAAATAGGCGTGAGCAATAAAAAGCCTAAACCATGGCCTCCGCGCGCGCCCAAGCCCGCAAGATCATCGGTGCGCGGGGGGCTTCCGCGCCTTGCCGCCATCGATCTTGTGGAAGCGGTGCTGATCTCCAAAACCCCGCTGGACGACCGCCTCGCCTGGTCCCTCGACAAAGGCCTCATGAAAGCCATGGAGCCCCGCGACCGCGCCTTTGCCCGCGCCATCGCGGCCACCTGTCTGCGCCGTCTTGGGCAGATTGATGCGCTGCTCGCCGCGCGGCTTGAAAGGCCCCTCCCCAGCGCCGCCCATTTCATCCGTACACTGCTGAGGTGTTCCATCGGCGAGCTTGTGTTTCTGGGCACCGCGCCCCACGCCACCATTTCCACGGCGGTGGGGCTCGTAAAAGAACACGACAAGGGCTTTCCCTACAAAGGCCTTGTCAATGCGGTCTTGCGCCGGATTTCCGAAGACGGCGCGGGCGAATTGCGGAAGGAAGACGCAGGTAAACTCAACACGCCTGACTGGCTGTGGCAAAGCTGGACCAGCACTTACGGCGAAAAAACCGCGCGCGCCATTGCCGAGGCGCATCTCGGCGAGCCGCCGCTTGATATTTCGGTCAAAGGCGATCCTGCGAAATGGCAGGAAGACCTCGAAGCTGATCTCTTGCCTACCGGTACGCTCCGCCGTGCGGGCGGCGGGCGTATCGAAGACCTGCCGGGCTTCAAGTCCGGCGCCATCTGGGTGCAGGACGCCGCCGCGGCCCTGCCCGTGAAGCTACTCGGGAACGTCCGCGGGCGGAAGGTTCTGGACCTTTGCGCCGCGCCGGGCGGCAAAACCATGCAGCTCGCCGCCCTGGGCGCGGAGGTGACGGCGGTTGACCGCGCGCCCAAACGCCTGGCGCGGCTTTCCAAAAACCTCAAGCGCACGCAGCTCAAGGCCGAACTTAAAGAAGGTGATGCGGCCACCTGGCGGCCCAAGGCGCCTTTCCCTTTTGTCTTGCTCGATGCGCCATGCAGCGCCACGGGCACCTTGCGCCGGCACCCGGATGTGGCACGGCTTAAAAAACCGGACGACGTTGCCGCGCTTTGCGGAACGCAATCCACATTGCTTGACGCGGCGGTGGAGATGGTGGAGCCGGGCGGCACGCTTCTCTACTGCGTCTGCTCGCTCGAGCCCCAGGAAGGCCCCGGACAAATCGAAGCCTTCCTTGCGCGTCATCGGGATTTTTCCCGTACGCCCATCGGTGCGGAAGAGCTTGGCGGGCTTGCGGAACTCATCACCGCCGATGGCGACTTGCGCACGCTGCCTTGTCACCTCAAGGACCGGGGCGGCATGGACGGGTTCTACGCCGCGCGGCTTATGCGGGCGGAGCAGGTCTAGCCGCGCGCCGAGCCCCA
Source organism: Alphaproteobacteria bacterium (assembly GCA_028280665.1). Lineage (GTDB taxonomy): Bacteria > Pseudomonadota > Alphaproteobacteria > JAJFIK01 > JAJFIK01 > JAJFIK01. Next base: position 15,965 of record JANQLJ010000040.1, on the reverse strand, counting down.
GGTATAGTAATTGTGCACTGCGAGAGGCCATAGATATTGCGCAGAATCCTGCGGAGATGATACCTCTTACCCCCATGTCCCCGGTGATTCGCATAGCCCCCTCGATCCTCTCCGCCGATTTCGCCAGGCTGGGCGAGGAGGTGGACGCCATCGCCGAAGCGGGCGCCGATTGGGTCCATATCGACGTCATGGACGGTCATTTCGTGCCCAATCTCACCATCGGGCCGGGAGTGGTGAAGGCGTTGCGGCCACACACGGACCTTCCCTTTGACGTTCACCTGATGATCGCACCCGCAGACCCGTTCCTTGAGGCCTTTGCTGAGGCGGGCGCGGACATTATCTCCCTGCACCCCGAAGCGGGGCCGCATCTGCACCGCTCGCTCCAGACCATCAAGGGGCTGGGGAAAAAAGCGGGCGTCGTCTTGAACCCGGCGACGCCCATCGCCGCTGTCGAGCCCGTGATCGAGGATGTGGACTTGATCCTCGTCATGACGGTCAACCCGGGCTTCGGCGGGCAGAAATTCATAGAAACACAACTGGGAAAGATCGAATCGCTCCGTAAACTGATTGACCGGACGGGCAAGGAGATCGATCTCGAGGTTGACGGGGGCGTTGATCAGGATACCGCGCCGCGCGTGATTGCGGCGGGGGCCAACGTCCTTGTTGCGGGGACCGCCACGTTCAAAGGCGGGCCTTCGAAATACGCAAGCAACATCAAGGCACTTCGGGGATAGGGCGCGGGCACCATGGCACTAGGCGTCGGCAATTTGGCAGAGGTAACGGGCGCGAGCCTGGCGAACGCCATGCGCGCGGCGCAGGCGCAGACCGCGCTGTCGGCTGCCGACCTTCTAAGCCTCACCGGCCCCATGCCCGACCGCATACTCCACTACCCGGTTGACCATATCCCCGGCGACAAGGCCGAAGCCCAGCGCATTCTTGAAGGCTGCTTCACCCTTCCCGGCGGTACCGCCCGCGCCCCTGGCGGCGCGGCGCCGTGGGACGTGCGCGCGCCCAACAATGTGTGGGCGGAGGAACTCAACGGCTTTTCATGGCTCAGGCACATGCGCGACGCCGCGCCCGACCAGGAAGAAATCGGCCCCCATGTGCGCTGGCTCATTACCACCTGGATGGCCTCGCTGGGGCGCTGGGACGAGCTTGCCTGGCGGCCCCACGTGATCGCACGGCGGCTGATGTCGTGGTTTGCTAACGGGCGGCTGATCGTCGATGGCTCCGATCTGATCTGGCGTTCGCGATTGCTGGTCTCCATCTCGCGTCAGGCGAAACACCTGGGCCGCACGGCGGGCTGGCTTCCCGAAGGGCCGGGACGTTTGACGGCGGCGCTGGGGCTTTGTTTTTCCGCCCTTTGTCTGCCCCATCCCGGGCGGCGGCTTTCACGCGGGCTTGCCATGCTCGATACGGAAGTGCGCAAGCAGATCCTCGCCGACGGCGGCCACATCACCCGCTCCCCCGAAGCGGGCCTTCTTGCGCTGGCCGATCTCGTCGCGCTGAAAGAAGCGCTGATCGCGCGGGAAAAGCCCGTGCCCGACATGGTGCAAAACGCCATCGACCGCATGATGCCGACGCTGCGTTTTTTCCGTCACGACGACGGGCGGCTTGCGCTTTTCAATGGCGGAACGGAAGGGCAGAAAGGCGCGGTCGATGCGATCCTGAAACAGGACGACACGGACGGAAAGCCGCTGCCGCAACTTCGTCATAGCGGCTATCAACGCCTCGCCGCGGGCCGCACGCTGATTTTGCTCGACACCGGCAAGGCACCGGACGGGCCTTATTCAGAGAATGCTCACGCGGGCTGTCTTTCCCTGGAAATGAGCGTAGGGCGCTGCCGCCTCATCACCAATTGCGGCGCGACGCAACTGCGCGGGCCCGAGTGGCAAGAGGCGTTCCGGTCCACCGCCGCCCATTCAACGCTCGCCCTAGCCGACCGGTCGTCGTGCAGCTTTTTGCACGGCAAGGCCGCGACGCGCATTCTGGGGCAGCGCATTGTCGCCGGGCCCAGCGAGGTTGCCATCGAACGCTCGGACGAGGTTCACGGCGCCTTCGTCGAGGCGACCCACAACGGTTATGTCAGCCGCTACGGGCTGCATCACATGCGTAAAGTTTATCTAAGCGCGGAAGGCGACGACGTGCGCGGCGAGGATGCGCTGTTGCCCGCGCGCGCGGGCTGGCACCCGCCGGGCCGGGACAAGCCGCCGCTTACTTTCGCCGTGCGCTTTCACTTGCACCCGGATGTGCGCGCTTCGCTTGCGCGCGACGGCGGTCGCGTGATTTTACTGCTGCCCAACGGGGACGGCTGGCAGTTCAAGGCAACGGGCGGTGCGATCACTCTTGAATCGAGCGCCTATCTTGGCGCGGGCGATGCCTTCCGCCGCACCGAGCAAATCGTCATTGCGTCCCTGGTGCGCACCGAACGGCCCACGGTCAAATGGGCGATCAAGCGCCTGAACCGCCCGGGCGACGCACCCGCGGATTAGCGCCGGCAAAATCCCGCCGCCACGTCGCCCGTGCGCCCTTTGACAGGGCCTCCAATCGTGATACCCCTCCGGCCCTCATCTGACCTGAGAAAGGGATCATCCATGGGCGAAGGGGGCCAAGGGGGCGAAGGAGACAAAGCGCTTCAGCCGGTGCGCCGGGCACTCATTTCCGTTTCCGACAAGACCGGCCTTGAAGACTTGGCGAAAGCGCTGGACGGCATGGGCGTTGAGATCCTCTCAACGGGCGGGTCGGCCAAAGCCATCGCGGGCGCGGGCGTTGCTGTTAAAGAAATCGCCGCGCATACGGGCTTTCCTGAAATGATGGACGGACGCGTGAAAACGCTGCACCCGAAAGTTCATGGCGGGCTGCTGGCCATGCGCGGCAATGCCGCCCACGAAACAGCACAACAAGAACACGGCATTCCCAACATCGATCTTCTGGTGGTCAATCTCTATCCTTTCGAGGCGACCGTTGCCGGCGGCGCCAATTACGAGACGGCAGTCGAGAACATTGACATCGGCGGGCCTGCCATGATCCGCGCCGCGGCCAAGAACCACGCGGGCGTAACCGTGGTGGTGGACGCGGAAGATTACGCCCGCGTCCTTGACGAGATGAAAGCCAATGATGGCGCGACGACGTGGGCGACGCGCAAAGCGCTCGCCCAGAAAGCCTACGCGCGCACCGCCGCCTATGACGCGGCGATTTCAAACTGGTTTGCGGACGCCATCGATGAAGACGCGCCCGCTTACCGCGCCTTCGGGGGCAAGCTGAAACAGATCATGCGCTACGGCGAAAACCCGCACCAGAAGGCCGCGCTTTACCTCACCGGCGAAGCGCGCGTCGGCGCCGCCACCGCCGAGCAGGTACAAGGCAAGGAGCTGAGCTACAACAACCTCAACGACACGGATGCCGCCTTCGAGTTGGTGGCCGAGTTCGATCCGGGCGAGGCCGCCGCCGTCGCCATTATCAAGCATGCCAACCCGTGCGGGGTTGCCGCCGCAAGCACCCTTAAAAAAGCCCATGCGCTAGCGCTCCGTTGCGACCCCGTAAGCGCCTTTGGGGGGATTGTCGCAGTCAATCGCCCGCTTGATGGCGCGACAGCCAAGGCCATCACCAAAGTCTTCACCGAGGTGGTGATCGCGCCCGATGCAGACGCCGAGGCGCGTGAAGTGTTTGCGGCCAAGAAAAACCTCCGCCTGCTGATAACCGGCGGCGTGCCGAACCCAGCAAGCGAGGGCTGGACGGCAAAAACCGTTGCGGGGGGCATTCTTGCGCAAAACCGAGATGATGGAAGAGTTCTTGCAAGTGACCTTAAGGCCGTCACAAAGCGCCCGCCCACGGAACAAGAGCTTAAAGACCTCTTGTTCGCCTTCCGCGTCGCCAAGCACGTGAAGTCGAACACCATCGTTTATGCCAAGGACGGCGCCACCGCCGGCATCGGCGCAGGCCAGATGAGCCGCGTGGACGCGGCCCGCATCGCCGCGCGCAAAGCGGCGGAGGCAGGCGAAGCGGCGGGGCTGGGCGCGCCCCTGACGCAAGGCTCAGTTGCTGCGAGCGATGCGTTCTTTCCCTTTGCCGATGGCCTTTTGGTGGTGGCCGAAGCGGGCGCGACGGCAGTGATCCAGCCGGGCGGGTCCGTGCGCGATGATGAAGTGATTGCCGCCGCTGACGAGGCCGGGCTCGCCATGGTGATGACCGGCATGCGCCACTTCCGGCACTAATCCAGCATTGTCTCTTTAGCGCGAGCCACACGGGCCACGCTTTCACCCCATTCGGCGGCTAACGAACGCTCATGGTTTGGCTCATCAGAATAGCCGCCGTCTTGGGGGTGGCCGTGATTGCGGTGGGAACGTCCGCCTTTGCCACCTGGCAAGGCTGGCTTACCCGCGCCGCGCCGGTCGAAGTTCTAGCGGATCAATTGCGCCCTCACATGCGCATTTTCAAACCGGACGGCGCAGGGCCGTTTCCCACTGTCATCCAGTTTCACGGTTGCGGCAGTGCCGTTGCCAGCCAAGACGAGTGGGCCGCGTTTTTCACCGGGCACGGCTACGCGGCCATTGTCGTTGACAGTCTTTCGCCGCGAGGCATCGCCCGCGAGGAAGCGCTTCTTACCGTTTGCACCGGCTTGCAGCTCACTTCGCTTGAGCGCGCGGGCGATGTGCTGGCCGCGCTGGAGGCAGCGCGGGCCGAACCGTTCGTGGACGAACGCAATCTTTTTCTTGCGGGCTGGTCCCATGGCGGCTGGTCCATCATGGATCTTTTGTCCATGGACCTTGAGACGGAAGCGCCGCCAAACCTGGATACGGCATCTTCCGAGAGCCTTGCCCCCGTTCGCGGCGCTATCCTCATCTATCCCTATTGCGGGTTTCCTGCGCGCAGCCTTCGGCAAGGCTGGGCCACCCCCATGCCTACGGTCATGCTGATGGGCGCTGAGGACACGGTCGCCCCGGCGCGCGCGTGCTTGCCCATTGCCGAACGGCTGGGGCGGGATGGCATCGACATCGATACATTTATCTATTCCGGCGCGGTCCATGACTTTGACGTCTCGCGTCACGAACGCTTTCACCGGGGCAGGTATGATGAGACGACAACCCTGGCTGCCCGCGAGGAAGCGTTGCGCTTTATCGCGCGTCATATAACGGAATAGGCGCGCTTATTCCCCGGAAGACCCAGGGTGAAACCCGCTGACGCCGAGGGCAAGATCGCGCACCTGGCTGGCCGCTAGGGCAAGTTTTGCCGCCGTCATGGCGCCGTGGCTTTCCATTTCCTGAACCAGCGCGGTGGCGCGGTCCACGGACCCTGCATGGGATTGCGCCCAGATATCGACCGCATCGGCGCCCGAAAGGCCGGTACGTCCCTTCGCCACTGCCTGCTGTAAAGCGGCAAGGGTGAGAAAGCGCTGCTGCCGGAACAGATCTTCAATCATGCGCTTGACCGAAAGCCGCTCGAAGTGTTCGCCGGCGGAAAGCTGCGCCGCCGCGGCGCGAAGTTGCGGCAGGCCCACAAGCGCGCCCATTTCAGAGTAGGCCCGGGCCGCTTCGTCAACCGGCCATTCGATGGCGCGCGCAATGTCCGCAATATCGCAAGCCGAAGACAGAGGATCGAGCGCACAAACATCGCGCGCGAGATCAACATTCACGCCCTCATCAACCCGCGCCTGAATGCGGCTGCGCAGATAATCCGCCTCGAACTCACTGATCATGTCTTCGATGCGGCCGCCAATTTCGATAATGGGCGGGCGGTAGAGATCGACAAGCTCGCCCACCTTACTGCCTTCGGGATAATAGCGCACGAACCACAGCACCTGCCGGCGCAGGAAGTTCGCAAGATCAAGCTGCATGGAGATTTGCGTCTTCGTCTCGACAATCAAATCGAGATCGTTGATACGGCGCCTGAGCCCCGCAAGATCGAAAACATCGCGCGCGGCAACAAAGGCGCGGGCACTGTCGGCGGTCGCGCTGCCCGTATGTTCTTTGATGCGGTTGAGGAAGGTGAGCCCGCCCATATTCACAATCTGGTTTGCGGCGAGCGTGGTGACGATCTCGCGCCGCAATTGGTGCTGACGCAAGGCCTCGGGGTAGGACTCAGGCAAATGCGCGGGGAAATAGTTGAAAAGGTCTTTTTCCAAGTAGTCATCGTCCGGGAAGTTCGAGGTGAGCAATTCCTCAAAGAGCGTGTTTTTGGAATAAGCGATCAGCGTCGCAATCTCAGGGCGCGAGAGGCCAAGCCCCGCGTCCTTCAGCTCCCGGATCACCTCTTCGTCGGGAAGATACTCCACTCCGCGGTCGAGCTGCCCATGCCGCTCAAGAATGCGCATGAACCGGCTGTGCGAATCGAGGTCCCCGCGCGCGGTTTCCTCGGCCATGCTGAGCGCGAGCGATTGCCGGTAGTTGTTCCGCAACACAAGCTCGGCCACCTCGCCGGTCATATCCGCAAGGCTCGCGTTGCGCTCCTTGACCGAAAGCGCGCCCGACGCCACCACACTGTCGAGCAGGATTTTGATATTGACCTCGTGGTCCGAGGTATCAACGCCGGACACATTGTCGATGAAGTCCGTGTTGATGCGCCCGCCGGCGCGGGAGTATTCGATCCGCCCGCGCTGGGTGCAGCCCAGATTGGCGCCTTCGCCGACCACCTTGGCGCGCACCTCGCGCCCGTCGATGCGCACCGCGTCGTTTGACCGGTCGCCCACATTGAAGTTCGTCTCAGTCTTCGACTTGATGTAGGTGCCGATGCCGCCAAACCACAGAAGATCGACCGGCGCTTTCAAGATGACCTGAATCAATTCTTGAGGGGAAAGCTGCGTAGCATCGGTTCCAAGGGCCCGGCGGATTTCATCCGTAAGCGGAATGGACTTGCGGCTGCGGCTGAAGATGCCGCCGCCCTTTGAGATTTGCTTGGTGTCGTAATCCTGCCAGCTTGAGCGCGGCATTTCGAAGAGGCGCTGGCGCTCGGCAAAAGCAGCAGCTTCATCCGGAGTGGGATCGACAAAAATGTCGCGGTGGTCAAACGCGGCAACAAGGCGCGTGACCGGCGAGAGGAGCATGCCGTTGCCGAACACGTCGCCCGACATATCGCCCACACCAACGGCCGTAAAAGGTTCAGTCTGAATATCCGTACCGCGCTCGCGGAAATGCCGCTTGACCGCCTCCCACGCGCCGCGCGCCGTGATGCCCATTTTTTTGTGGTCGTAGCCCTGGCTGCCGCCGGAGGCAAAAGCATCGCCCAGCCAGAAGCCATACTTCCCGGCCATGTCATTGGCGATATCGGAAAATGTCGCCGTTCCCTTGTCGGCGGCCACAACCAGGTAAGGATCGTCACCGTCATGGCGCACCACATCATCGGGAAAGATGACCGCGCCGCTCTCGATGTTGTCGGTGATATCGAGGAGCCCTGAGATAAACGTCTTGTAGCAGGCGATGGCTTCGGCTTGGATTTCTTCGCGGCTGCCGCCCTCGGGCAAGAACTTGGGCACGAACCCACCCTTGGCGCCGACCGGCACGATCAGCGAGTTTTTGACCTGCTGAGCTTTGACGAGGCCCAGAACCTCGGTGCGGAAATCTTCTTCCCGGTCGGACCATCTGAGCCCGCCGCGCGCCACCTTACCGAAGCGCAAGTGAACTCCCTCGACGCGCGGCGAATAAAGAAAGACCTCGACCCATGGCTTGGGCTCGGGGATTTCCTGAACCCGGCGGCTGTCGATCTTGATGGAGATATAGGTCTTGTCGGCGCCATCGTCCGTCTGCTGATAGAAATTCGTGCGCAGAATTGACCGGATCACGTTGCGGAAGCGGCGGATGATGCGGTCCGCATCAAGGCTTTCCACTTCATCGAGAGCGGCGGTAATACGTGACGAGATTTCCTCTTCTTGTTTTTGCCGCATCTCGTAAAGAAGATCAGCGGGCCGGAGCCGCGTCTCAAACAGGCTCACGAGATCGCGCGCGATCTCGCCATAGTTGGAAAACGTGCGCTCCATCAAGGGCTGGCTGAGCGCGGAGCCGGTCTGCCGCCAGAACTTGGCGATGACACGTAAGATGAGCACATCCCGCCACGGCAGGCCCTGTTCGACCACGAGACGGTTGAACCCGTCGTTTTCCGCATTGCCCGCCCAGATGGCGCGGAAGGCCTCTTCAAAGTTCGCGCCCACATAATCAAGCTCGATGGGCTGACGCGATTGGTGTTCAGCACTGAAGGCGTGAACCAGAAGTTTGCGTCCGGCGCATTCCTCGCCGCTCGCCGTCGGGCCCGCCGAGCCCGAGAACTGAAGCTCATAAGGCGACTCGTCCAGAATACGCAGGCCCATATGTTCAAGCACCGGCAAGACGTCACTGAGCGTAATGGGCGCGTCCCAGTGATAAAGATGAAGACGCACGGCATAGTCCGGATCGCCTTCGTCACGGTAGGCGTAAAGCCCGACCTCGGGCGAGGGCGGCAGGGCCTCGATGCGGGTGATGTCGTCGGCCGCGTCTTCGGCGGTGAACCGTTCGCGGTAGCCCACCGGGAACGCCTGCAGGTAGCGCTTGCCCAGCAAGCGGCCTTCCTTGTCGCCCCAGCGCGCGCCCAGGACCGCGCGCAAATCGTCGGACCAGTCGCGCGTCGCCGCGGTGATGCGCGCTTCAAGTTCGGCAATATCAACGTCCGGCCGGGGCCCTGTGTTACGGCCAATGATAAAGTGCACGCGCGCGAGGGGGCCGTCGGCGAAGTTCGGATAAAAAGCCGAGGGCCGCCCGTCGAAGGCCTGCACAAGAATATCCGCAAGGCGGGCGCGCAGTTCGGTCGAATACCGGTCGCGCGGCACGTAAACAATGGCGGACACGAACCGGTCGAAAGGGTCGAAACGCAAAAAGACCTTGGTGCGCGGGCGCTTCTGAAGCCGCAAGATGCCGATCGCCATCTCCAGAAGCTCGTCTTCGGAAATCTGAAAGAGCTCGTCCCGCGGATAGGTTTCCAGAATGTTCAAAAGCGCGGCCCGGTCATGGCCGTCGGCGGTGATGTTCGCGCGCGCCACCACCCGGTCGACCTTTTCCGCAAGCATGGGGATGCGGTGGGTGTTGCTGTTATAGGCCGCTGCGGTGAAGAGCCCGACAAAGCGCCGCTCGCCCGTTACCTTGCCGCCTTTGCCGTAGGTTTTGACGCCGACATAGTCCATGTAAACGCGGCGGTGAACGCGGCTGCGCGAATTGGCCTTGGTCACGATGATCGGGTTGGCGCTTTCCAAAAACGCGCGCAGCATGGGCGACATGGCGAGCGGGCCGCTGCCCCGCCGCACCACATGGGTGGAAAGATCGCGCAAAAGCCCGAGGCCCGACCCGGAAATCGCCTTCAGTTCCCCGTCGTCAAGATCGCCCACAAATTCATAATCCCGCGCGCCCAGGAAGGCGAAGTGATCGTCCTTGAGCCATTCGAGAAACTGCGCCACTTCCGCAAGCTCGGTTTTATTGGCGTCGGAGGGGGGCCGTTTTTCAAGCTCAGCGATCGCCGTGCCCAACCGTTCGCGCATGTCGCGCCAGTCGCTGGTGACCACGCGCACATCGGAAAGAACCTGATCGAGCCGCTGGCGAATCCACATCAGAATCTCGGCATCCACCTGCCGGTCCACCTCGATGTGCATAATGGATTCGCCGGCGAATCCTTCCTTGAGCTTGGCCTTGCCCGCGTGCACCTTCTCGGACTGTGAGACCCCTAAAAGATCCGTAAGCTGACCATCCTCGCCGCGCTTTACAAAAACCACCGGGTGCAAGATGCCCGAGATCCCCAGTTCCATGTCGTTGAGCTCGCCCAGAACCGAGTCCACAAGAAACGGCATGTCGTCATTGACGATCTCGATAATGGTGTAGGCGCACTCCCACCCGTCAGTCTCGGCGGACGGGTTAAAGGCGCGGATCGTGCTTGTGCCCGGCGCGCGTTGATGGAGAAGGCTGAAAAAGGATTTCGCCGCGGGCTCGAGGGTGTCGCCTTGAAAGGTCTCCACATCATCGAAGGCGGCGCGCTGGGCCAGGCATTCGACGAGCGATTTAAGGGCTTTCTTCGCCGCCGGTCCCAGCGCGGCATCCGCGGGCGACGGCACGCGCGTTTCCGCCCCTTGGCTGGCCTCAGTATTGGCCATCGATGGCATCCCTTTCCGGCGTCACGAGGCGCGCCGCTTTGACCGGCATTCTTGTCAATCTACCTCAGCGGGGCACGGATTACACGTATCGAAAGCCTTCGCGCAAGGGGCGGGCCCGGACCGCTGGCTAGCCGGTTTCCACATCCCGGCGCGCGTGATCGGCAAAGAGCTGAAAGAGCCCGAGGCCCGTGAGCACAGCAATACCGCCCGCAAGCGACACCGCCGCGGCAAGGGGCACCGCACCCCGCAGGATGAGCGCCACGGCCACAAGGCCGATGGCGGGCCCCAGGGTCGCCGCCATGGCCCGAACGGAGGTGACGGAAAAGAGCGCGGACAAAATCCCGGCGCTTGCCAGAATGATCGCCAGCGCCCGCTGGTGGGCAAGGCTGTCGGCGGGGAAAACCAGAACGATGCCGGAGCTAAGCGCCAAAAACAAAAGCCACAGGCCCGAAACATGCTCGTGAACCCAAAAGCTGCTGGCGCCGGGCCGCAGCATGGGACGCTCTGTGCGGTGCCATTGAAACGCGAGCACGCTCCATGCGGTGGCCACAAGCGCGCTCCACAGAACCATCCCGACGATGGAAACCACCGGCCATAGAGACAGCACCGCCGCCGCCCACGCGACCGCCACCGCCCCCAGCACCAGTGGCGTCCCCAGATACAAGTTATCGCTAAGGCGCAGAAGCACCGAGCGGTGCGGCGCCATGAAAACGCCAACCCCCTTGGGCGCGAGGTCGCGCACAAAGCGCACGCGCGCGCGCCAGCTCATGGTGGAGCTGAAACGGTCGGGGGCGTCGATTGTGCTCATGGGTTTTGCCTTTGGTTCGCGCCGGGCGCTCAAACACTTCGTGTGAAACGGTGCGGGCCCACGGGTTAACAAGGTGTTACCGCCCCGCCAAAGCTGCGCCATACTCGCTTGATTCGCTAAAATCCGCGCAAAGACCAGCGCCCCACCATTGAGACCCCATGAAAGTTCTGATGTGAAAGTCCTGACCTTCAATATCTGGAACATTTTCTTTGCGGCCCATGTGCCCGAGCGCATGGCCGCCCTTGAAAAAGTGCTCTCGGCCGCCGCCGCGCGGGCAGATGGCTGGGACGTGGTGCTGCTCCAGGAACTTTGGAGCCGGAAAGCGCGTGCCGCCTTTGGCGCGGGCGGGTATCCCTTTGCGGCGGAGGTGGAGGATTACAACCGGCCCCTCGGCTGGTTGGGGGCGGTGCTTGGCATACAGGTGGATTCCGGTCTCAAGATTCTCTCGAAATATCCGGTGCTCGAAGTGCGGCGGCGGACCTATTCAAAGCGCGGCAGTTTGTGGCGGGTCTTTCGCGACGGCGAGGTGCTGGCGCGCAAATCCGCCCTTGCCGCCAAGCTCGAGCACCCGGCGTGGGGCCCCTTATGGGTGGTCGACACTCATCTTATTGCCGCCTATCCGGACCGGGCTTACACCAGCCGCCGCAAGGCGCAGCTTATGGAGCTTCATGATTTTGTCCGTGAGCTGATGAAGGAAGCGCCGGTGATTGTGGGCGGCGATCTTAACGTGGGGCCCAAGGTGAATGCAGCGACGCCCGCAAATTCCTACATCCCCGCCCTGTGGGATGATTTGATGCCGCGCATGTTCGGCGATTTTGCCCGTGCCCGCTGGCTCGACCGCACCCCCACCTGCAGTCATGTCACCTGCACCTGGAACGACGGCACCGGCGAGGAATGCCATCTCGACCATATTCTGGTGGGTCCGGGGCTGCGGCTGGAGGACGCCGCCGTGGTTCTCAACGAGACTGTAGAGCTCGGCCCGGGACTTTCCGGGCACCTTTCCGACCATTACGGGTTCGAGGTGACCCTGTCTCGGGATTGAGAACCGGGGCCGATCATCGTCCTGTCACTGGGTGCCTTGACAACAGACCGTTCGGTCTGTATTGCATACCGAGCGGTCGGTATTAGCCCGGCCCCTTCGGCACTGCTGCAGGAGCGCCCTTGCCCATGGCGAGCCCCTTTGAACACCCGGTCGAACATCCCCTGAAACTGGACCCGGCGACGGTCAAGTTCCCGCGCGACCGGGATTGGTCCGGCAAACCCCGAGCCGAACAGACGCGGCTTGGGCTCATGAAAGCGGCGGCGGCGGAGATTTATGAAAAGGGCTACAACGCAGCCGCGCTCTCGGACATTTTGCAGCGCGCGGGCGCGACCAAAGGCGCGCTTTACCATCACTTCGCCGACAAGAAAGCGCTCGCCCTTGCGGCGATGGACCATTTCATCCGGCTCGATCTTTGGGAGATTTGGCTCGAGCCGTTTCGCGCCAGCGACGACCCCGTCTTAACGCTCCGTAATCTGATCATTTTTCTCAACACGACTGGCGTCATCGACAAGGGCCTTAAGCACGGCTGCCCGGTGGTCAACCTGACCGAGGAAATGGGCGTGCAGGACGAGGACTTTCGCACGCTGATCGACGAGGTGAACACCGAATGGCGCAAGGTACTGGTGGCCTCGCTCAAGCGTGGCCAGGCGGCGGGGAATGTCCGTCCCGACATCGATTGTGACGGCACCGCCATGCTGATCCTCGCGATCCGGCACGGGGTCATCAGTTACAAGAAAACGTCAAGCGATCCCGATGTGATGGCGAAACTCGCCGGGGCGGTTTTTGAATTTTTAGAATCGCTGCGGCCCGGGGAACGGGCTGCAACGAATGTGCATTAAGGGAGAACCTCATGGCTGAGGGGGTTAAGGGTCAGACCGCATTCGGCCGCGCCATTCGCGGCTACACCGGCACGGTCATCCGGTTCCGGTTTCTCGTGGCGCTTTTGGTGATCGCCGCCTTTTTGGGGATTGCCAGCGGCGGGCGCTTTGTCGGGTTCACCACCGACTACCGCTATTTCTTCGATGACCAGAACCCCAATCTCGTCGACTTCGAGCGCATTCAAAACACTTACTCCGCACCCGACACCCTCATGTGGGTGTTGCAGGCCCCCGAAGGCCCCGCCACCACGCCGCGCATGCTTCAGCTTATCGGCGAGCTGACCGAGGCCGCGTGGCAAGCGCCTTATTCGACGCGCGTTGATTCGCTTACGAACTTTCAGCACACCACAGCCGCGGGAGATGACATTTTCGTCCGCGATCTTGTGGAAGACCCGGCAAACGCAAGCGAAGCCGACGCCCAGCGGGTGCTCGACATCGCCTGGTCCGAACCGGCGCTGAACTTGCGGCTCATATCCGCCGACGGGCGCACCACGGCGGTGGTCGCAACCCTTGCCATGCCCAAGGAACAAGACGCGGAGACGCCAGAAGAGCTGGAAGAAACCCGCCAGGCAGTCGCGTCCGGCGCCGCCTTCGGCCGCCAGGTGCAAGCGGAATTCCGCGAGCGCTACCCGGAGATTCGCATCGAGCTGACCGGCACGGTGATGCTGTCAAACGCGTTTTCTGAATCGGCCCGGTCCGACCTCACGACGCTCATTCCGATCATGATCGCGTTGCTCGCCTTTATGATTTTTATCTTGACGCGCTCCATCATGGCGGTTGTCGCGAGCCTGATGGTGGTGCTCTTGTCCGCCGCCGCCGCATTGGGAACCGCGGGCTGGCTCGGCATTCCCCTCTCGCCCCCCTCCGCCTCGACACCCACGGTGATTTTGACCGTGGCCGTCGCGGACTCGATCCACATTCTGGTGACGACGCTGGTGCGCATGCACCGAGGCGAGGCCAAGCACGATGCGCTGATTGAAAGCATGCGCATCAACTGGACGCCGGTCTTTTTAACCTCCGTTACCACGGCGATCGGGTTTGCCAGCCTTAACTTTGCGGACGCCCAGCCCTTCCGCGATCTCGGCACGCTGGCAGCCATCGGCACCATGTATGCCTGGTTTTTGTCGGTGACGCTGCTGCCGGCGCTCATGGCCATTTTCCCGGTGCGCGCCCATGCGGTGGTTGACCGGCAATCGCGGTTTTGGGAACGCTTTGGCGAGACGGTTATCTCCCTGCGGGTGCCGCTCACGGTGGCGCTTGTCGCGGCGGTGATTTTCCTCGCTTCGCTGCTTCCCACGATCCGCTTTGATGACAAGTTCGTGGACTATTTCGATGCACGCATCGACTTCCGCACCGCCAGTGACTTCGCCGCCGACAACCTTACTGGTGTCTATCAGATAAACTACTCGGTGGAGGCGGCGGATTCAGGCGGCATTCAGGACCCGGATTATCTTCGCCGCCTTGAGGAATTTGCCGTCTGGTACCGCGAACAGCCCGAAGCCGTGCACGTGGCCGTCTTCACCGATGTCATCAAGCGCGTGAACCGGTCCATGCACCAGGACGATGAAACCTATTACCGCGTTCCCGAAGCGCGGGACGAAGCAGCGCAATATGTGCTGCTGTACGAGTTCTCGCTGCCTTACGGGCTCGACCTTAACGACCAGATCAACGTGGACAAATCCGCGTCGCGGATGGTGGTGACGCTCGATGATCTTTCGACGGACGAATTTACCGCGCTGAGGGCGCGCGCCGATGAATGGATCCGCGATAACCTGCCTGAGTTCATGTACGCCCGCCCCGCCGGCCAGTTCGTCATGTTCGCTTACATCGGCCGGTCGAACTTCGATCAGATGCGCGTCGGGACCGCCATCGCGCTGTTGCTGATTTCAAGTATCTTGATGGTCGCCTTGCGCAACATCCGGCTCGGCCTCATCAGCATCATTCCCAATGTCACGCCGCCGCTGGTGGCCTTCGGGATCTACGCCATCTTCCTGAACTCAGTCGGGTTTTGGGCGTCATTCGTCGTGGCGACGGCCCTGGGGCTGATTGTTGATGCAACCGTTCATTTTCTGTCTAAGTACCAGCGGGCAAGATTGGAGCAAGGCGCGGATGCCGAGGACGCCGTGCGCTATGCCTTTTCGACCGTGGGTGCGCCATTGTGGGTTTCGACCATCGTGCTTGTTTCAGGCTTTTCGGTTCTGGCCTTTAGCTATTTCAAGGTGAACGCCATGCTGGGCCTTATGGTGGCAAGTACTATCGGCACCGCACTTATTCTTGATTTCCTGTTGTTGCCCGCCCTTCTTATATTCCTCGACAGGCGGGCGCCAAAACCAGCCGCGGAACCCGCGGCGGCCGAGTGAGAGACAAAGGGAGAGTTTGATGATCCGCCTTCTCATTTCATCAGCCGTGCTGGGCGCCCTTTTGAGCGTACCTGCCTTCGCGCAAATCGAGCTGCCTGATGACCCGGCGGCGCGCGGGCTTGCCATTGCCGAAGAAAGCGAACGCCGCGATCTGGGCTTTGGGGATTCCACCGCCGAGATGCGCATGATCCTGCGCAACGCCCAAGGCGAAGAAAGCGTGCGCGAGTTACGCCAGCGGGTTTTGGAAAATCCGGACCCGGAAGATGGCGATCTGAGCCTGATCGTCTTTGACCGCCCGCGCGATGTAGAAGGCACCGCGCTGCTGACCCACGCCCATCTTCTGGTGGATGACGATCAATGGCTTTACCTGCCCGCGGTTGCCCGCGAGCGGCGCATTTCCTCGTCGAACAAGTCGGGGCCCTTTTTGGGTTCGGAGTTCGCTTTTGAGGATTTTTCCTCAACTGAGCTCGGCAAGTACGATTACATGTGGCTGCGCGATGAGGCCTGCCCCGAGCCTTACACGGACCTCACCTGTCATGTGGTCGAGCGCTATCCCTTGTACGAGAACTCCGGCTATACAAGGCAGATCGTCTGGACCGATACAGGTGAGTACCTTCCGCGGCAGGTGGAATACTACAATCGGCGGGACGATCTTCTTAAGACACTGACCTTCCTTGACTATCAGCTCTATTTGGACCAATTCTGGCGCGCGCACGAGCTCCATATGGTCAATCACTTGACGGGCAAGTCCACGGATCTCACCTGGACGTCCTTTGAG
>JANQLJ010000017.1 GCA_028280665.1 Alphaproteobacteria bacterium | reverse complement strand
CATGAACCATGTGGACATATGGGAGACCACTTATTGCCAGGTGCTCGAAGGCGAAGATGCCGTCTTCCGTTGGACCTCGGGCACCGCCATGCGGCCCTTTCTAGCGGCCCTTGAGGGCGCGGAGCACGACGCTTTTTGCGATGCCTACAAGGCGCGGCTGCGCAAGGCCTACCCGCAGCGCGCCGACGGCAAGACGCTTTTCCCCTTCACAAGACTTTTCATCGTAGCAGTGAAGTAAGCGTCCCCGTGGCCGGGTCCGGCGCGGCGCTTACTCAGGCAAAACCACACCCTCCCGCCGCAGGTCCGCGCCGCCGTCCATGCGCCCCTCGTGAATGCGGATGCCGTGCGTGCCGCTGTTCATAACCGTAGTCCGCACCGGATGACCGAGCGCTTCGAGCGCCGGCACAAGTGCTTCCAGTTCCGTTCCCGTTTCGAGTTCCGTGGCGCCGTTGCGGTTGCCAAAGTGCGGCAGGTCGAGCGCTTCCTGCATGGTCATGTCCCAATCCACAAGCGCGATAACCGCCTGCACCACATAAAGCGGAATGCGCGAGCCGCCGGCCGAACCCACCAAGGCAAAAAGCTCGCCCTCGGCATCAAACACCATGATGGGCGCCATGGAACTGCGGGGGCGTTTGCCGGGCGCGGGGGCGTTAGCGACCGGATGGCCGCCTCGCTGAGGCTCGAAGGAAAAATCCGTAAGCTGATTGTTTAAAAACATGCCCCCCGCCATCACATTACTGCCGAAGACGCTTTCGACCGTAGTCGTCATGGTGACCGCGTTCCCGGCCGCGTCGACAACCGCAAAATGGCTGGTGCCCGGCACGTCTTCGGTGAGGTCGGGCGCACGCGGGAGGGCTTCATCGGACCAGGGATCCCCCGCTTCGGCGCGACCCATGTCGCGGTTCACGTCAATCAGCTGCGTGCGGCCATAAAGATAGTTTGGGCTGAGCAAGCCTTCCGCAGGTACCGCCACATAATCGGGGTCGGCGAGATACATGTCGCGGTCCGCGTAAGCAAGGCGGCTTGCCTGAGAGAGCAGGTGCACGAACGCCGCCCCGCCCGGCTCCATGACGCTAAGATCGAACCCTTCGAGCAGTCCCAGGATTTGCAGCACCACAACACCGCCCGAGGTAGGCGGCGGCATTCCGCATACGAAGTAATCCCGGTAAGGGCGGCAAAGCGGACTGCGCTCGAGCGGGCGGTAGGCCGCAAGGTCCTCGAGCGTCATGGCGCCGGGATTAACGGGCGCATTTGCCACCGCCTCGACAATCGCCTCCGCCAGCGCGCCTTCATACATGACGCCCGCGCCCTCGCGCGCAAGGCGGCGCATGGAGTCAGCATAGGCTGGATTTCTGAGGCGCTCGCCCGCATCGAGCAGATTGCCGTTCTCGTCGGAGAAATAAGCCTGGGGGCCGGGCATGGCCTGCGTCCAAGGGGCGAAGTCCATAAAGAACCTGAACCGCGGACTGACGGCAAAGCCCTCTTTTGCAAGCGCTATTGCATGCTCAAAAAGATCAGACCACGGAAGGGTTCCGTGCCGGGTATGCGCCATCTCGAGCATCGCCATGACGCCGGGCACGCCCACCGATTGCCCGCCCGCCACCACGTCGGCAAAGGCGCGGGGGGTGCCGTCCGGTCCCAGAAAGTGATCGGGCCGTGTCGCGCGCGGCGCCATTTCGCGGCCGTCATAGGCTTCGACGCGGCGGCTGGCCGCATCGTAGTAAAGCAGAAACGCGCCCCCGGCGGGGCCCGAGGACTGAGGCTCGACAAGCCCCAGCACCGTTTGAATGGCGACCGCCGCGTCGATGGCCGAGCCGCCCGCGCGCAGGACCGCCATCCCCGCTTCGGCCGCATGGGGGTTCGCCGCCGCGACCATGATTTGGGAATCGCCATCAGTGCGCCGGGTTTCACGGTCGCCGCACGACACGGCAAGCGCGGCAACGGCGACAATCGTCAGAAAACGGAATAGCTTTGTCATGGCGCAACCCTATCCGGCCCGCGAAAATGTGCCAAGCCGCGCTTGGGAATGCACGCCCCTGCCGCTAAGCTCACACAATGACGAAACCCGGACCCCGCAACTTGATCACCGACGTCGATGGCATCGCCGTGGGCAACGCCCATGACGAAAAGGCGCGCACGGGCGTGACGGTGGT
The DNA here is from genome assembly GCA_028280665.1 of Alphaproteobacteria bacterium. Lineage (GTDB taxonomy): Bacteria > Pseudomonadota > Alphaproteobacteria > JAJFIK01 > JAJFIK01 > JAJFIK01. Next base: position 8,256 of record JANQLJ010000017.1, on the reverse strand, counting down.
TCTGCCGGAGGCGCGCGCCGTGGCGGCGAGCGATGTGCGCGGCGGCGGTCCGGGCACGCGCGAAACCGATGCGCTCGAACCCTTTAATCTGGTGGATGCCATCGACGCCGTAGTGCTGGCCGGGGGCTCGTCTTACGGCCTTGATGCGGCGGGCGCAGTGGCCGCGTGGCTGGGCGTGCGGGGCCGCGGCTTTGCCATGGCGGGGGAGATCGTCTCGCCCATTGTGCCCGGCGCGATCCTTTTCGATCTTACCAATGGCGGCGACAAGAGCTGGGGCGAGGCACCCCCTTACCGGGAGCTTGGCCAAAAGGCGGCCTCGGCCGCCACCCATGATTTTAAACTCGGCAATGCGGGCGCGGGGCTTGGCGCGCAAGCTGGCGCTTACAAGGGCGGGCTTGGTTCTGCCTCGGCGGTGACGGGCGATGGCTTTCAAGTCGGCGCGCTCGCGGCGGTCAACCCTTTCGGCTCGCCCGTCATGCCGGGAACGGACGCCTTCTGGGCCTGGCCTATGGAACAGGCAGGCGAGTTCGGCGGCAAGCGCCCGCCCGCGGATTGGGCCCTGGCGGAGATGGATTTCCCGCCTGACACCAAGATGGGGGCAAAGCCGGGCGGCAACACCACCATCGGCGTTGTCGCCACCAACGCGGAGCTCACCCCCGCCGAGGCCAAGCGCCTCGCCATGATGGCCCAGGACGGCTATGCCCGCAGCATCCGCCCCATTCATACGCTTTTTGACGGGGATACGGTTTTCGCCCTCGCCACCGCAAAGAAGGCCCTTGAGGGCCCGCGGGCGCTGCAGGTCTCAAGGCTGGGCCAGATCGCCGCCGATTGCATGGCGCGAGCGGTGGCGCGGGGGGTTTTCGAGGCCGAAAGCCTGGGGGCCGCCCGCAGTTACCGCGAGGTTTTCGGGGCCTAGCGCCCGCGGAGACAGCCGCCAGATCGTCCGTACCCGTCACGCTCATCCCATGCAGGGGCTCTTTTGGAGCGCTTGCAATTGGGGCAGGTTTCAGCTTTATTCCGCCCCTCGCCGAACGGACGGCAAGCGCCCGTAGCTCAGCTGGATAGAGCACTAGACTACGAATCTAGGGGTCGGGAGTTCGAATCTTCCCGGGCGCGCCATCTGCAATCTCGGGCCCCCCATGATCCGATACAAGCACGTCAACAAGACCTACACCGCAAGCGATGCGCCGGCGGTGAGGGACCTTTCGCTGACCGTCGAAGACGGCGAGACCATGGTTCTGCTCGGCCCCTCGGGGTGCGGGAAGACGACGCTTTTAAAAATGACCAACCGGCTAATCGAGGTGAGCGGCGGCACGGTCGCCATTGAAGGCGAGGATGTTGCGCGGACCGACCCCGTCACATTGCGCCGCCGCATTGGCTACGTCTTTCAAGGCGTCGGGCTTTTCCCGCACATGACCGTCGCGGAGAACATCTCCCTCGTGCCGCGGCTGCTCGGCTGGACCGCTACGCGGCGCGAGGCACGGGCGCGCGAGCTTCTGGCGCTCGTCGATCTAAACCCTGATACGTATGCGGACCGTTTCCCCGATGAGCTGTCCGGCGGTCAAAGCCAGCGCGTGGGCGTTGCGCGCGCCCTCGCCGCCGACCCGCAATATTTATTGATGGACGAGCCGTTCGGCGCGCTCGACACGGTCACGCGCACCACGCTGCAGGAAGAAATGCTGCGGCTTAAAAGCCAGCTCGGCAAAACCATCGTCTTTGTTACCCACGATATTTTCGAGGCCCTGGCGCTGGGCGATCGTATCGCGGTGCTGAACCAGGGACGCCTTGAACAGGTGGGAGCTAAGGAAGAGTTGATCCGCAACCCGGCGAGTGCCTTCGTTGCCAGCCTTTTTGACGCGCCGCGCGCGCAGTTACGCGCCTTCGGTCATCTTCTGAACGGGACCTGAGGCGGATGGAAACCCTCGCGCGCTATCTTCCCGAACTTTGGCTGCGCACCGGCGAGCATATCTTGCTGGCCGGCGTCTCGACCATGGTTGCGATCCTGATCGCCGTTCCTTTGGGTATTCTGGCGGCGCGCGTCACTTATCTCAAAGGCCCGGTGCTGGGCGCCGTGGGCATTCTTCAAACCATCCCCAGCCTTGCCATGCTGGCCTTCCTGCTGGTCCTTATCGGCCAGATTGGCGCGGTGCCTGCGATCGTCGCGCTTACGCTTTATGCGCTCCTGCCCATCGTGCGGAACACCGTGACCGGACTTGACGGGGTCCCGGCCGAGGCGGTCGAGGCCGCGGCCGGGATCGGCATGACCTCTCGGCAGCGTCTTGTCATGGTTGAGCTGCCCCTCGCCAAAGACGTGATCATCGCAGGGGTCCGCACCGCCGCGGTGATTGGCGTCGGCATCGCCACGCTGTCGGCCTTTATCGGCGCGGGCGGGCTTGGCCAGTTCATCAACCGGGGCCTTGCGCTGCTCAGCACCGAGCTGATTCTTTTCGGCGCCATTCCCGCCGCGCTGCTCGCACTCGCGGTGGATGGATCGATCCTGGCTCTATCCTGGGGGCTCAAGCGCCGCGGGCGCGGTGGCGCCCGCGCGGCCAACCGTCCGCTGCGCGGTCTTGCAGCAGCGACGCCCGCATTGTTGCTTACCATCGGCGCGATCGCCTTTGCCACCGGTGGCACCGTTACTCGCGTAAGCACAGATATTGTGCGCATCAGTTCCAAGAACTTCACTGAGCAATTGATCCTTGCAGAAATGATGGCGCAGCTCATCGAAGCGCACACGGACCTGACCGTCGAGCGGCGCGAGGGGTTGGGCGGTACCATGATCGTTCACCAGGCGCTGGTGCGCGGCGAGATTGATATCTATGCGGAATATTCAGGAACCGCGCTTACCGCCATTCTGAACGAGCGCGTAATCGCCGACCCAGATGAGGCCTTTGCCCATGTCAGCGCGGCTTATGCGGAGGAGTTCGATCTCGTCTGGCTTGCGCCGTTCGGATTTACGAACACCCATGCCATCTGCCTCCGGCGCGCCCACGCGGAAGAAAACGGCTGGCGCGCCATCAGCGACATTGCGCCCGGCGCACCGCTGCGCGCGGGCTTTGGCCCTGAGTTTGCCGAACGCCCCGACGGGCTGCCCGGGCTTTTGCGCGCCTACCCCAATCTCAACTTCGTCAGCATTCAGGATGTGGACCCGGCGATTATGTATTCCGCCGTCGCGCGGGGTGAGGTTGACGTGATCGCCGCGTTCTCCACCGATGGGCGTATTGACGCGTTCGACCTCGTGGTGCTTGAAGACGACCGCGGGTTCTTCCCGCCTTATTATCCCTCGCCCGTGGTGCGCGGCGCATTGCTCGAACGCCATCCCGAAATCGCTAGTGCCCTTGAAAGAGTGGCGGGCGCGATTTCCAACGAAACCATGCGCGAGCTTAACTATCGCGTCGATGAAGAGGGCGCCTCGCCCGTGGAGATCGCGCGCGCCTTCCTTCAGGAACACGGGATGTTGAATGCGGACAGGCAATGAGAGGCGCTATATTCCATAATATAATCAACGAGTTACGTGGAATAGGTGGCATTAACGCAAGTGTGCGATGTTTTACCGTCGCCGCCCCGGACGCCGCTAAAATTGGCGCGGCGCCTAGAGGAGCGATAGAGTATTTCAGGGCGCGCATGTACTTGAGGAAACCCCTGGGGCCCAATCGGGAAAGTCGCAGACTGCCATGAACGTTCAAAGCGCGGCGCAAGAATTCGCCAACAAAACCGGTTTTGATGATGATCTTTATGACATCATGCAACCGAAGGAAGGCCGCATCGTCATCGTCGTGCTCGGCGTGGTGATCTTGTTCTTTGTACTCTGGGCGGCGATCACGCGCCTTGATGAAGTCACGCGCAGCGAGGGCCGGGTCATCCCCTCATCGAACACGCAGACAATCGACACCAGCGCGGCGGGAACCGTGAGCGAGCTTCTTGTCCGTGTGGGCGAGCCCGTCGAAGCAGGCCAACTGCTCGTGCGCCTTGACGACACGCTTTCGAGTTCGGAAATGGGCCAGCTTGAAGCGCGCTGGTATGCGTTGCGCGCGCAAAAGGTCCGCCTTGAAATCGAGTATGGCGGCGGCATCGCGGAGGACTTCGTCTGCCCGGTGGACGTGATGACGCAAACGCCGGAGACCTGCGCCAACGAGCGCCAGCTCACCGAGGCACGCCTTGCCGCCCTCGGCGACCGTCAGGAGATCGCAACCCAGCAAGTCACCCAGCGCGAACGCCAGCTTGCCGAAGCCGAGGCCCGCATCGCCACTTACGAAGAAGGCCTGGCGCTGGCAACGCGGCAATTTGAGGTCGTGCGTCCCCTGGTCCGCGATAACGTGCTGCCGCAAACGGACCAGCTTGAAGCCGAACGCGCTGTTTCCGAACAGCGCGGATTGCTGGCCGCGGCGCGCGAAAGCGCCGAGTCCGCGCGCGCCGCCGTCGCGGAAGCCGAAGCCCAAATGCGCGGCATCCTGTCCCAGTTCCGCGAGGAGAGCCTTACCCTTCTTAATGACGTCAATGAAGAAATCGACGTCATCGGCGAAACTTTGCGCGGCGCCACCGACCGCGTTCAACGGACGGAAATCCGCTCGCCTGTATCGGGCACGGTCAATTCCATTACCATCACTACCCTTGGGACATATGTCGCGCCGGGGGAGCCGCTACTGACCATCGTGCCGCGCGACGATGCGCTGGTGGTCGAAGCGCGGGTGCAACCAAGCGACATCGCTTTCATTCGCAGCGGCCAGCAGGCGAATGTGAAAATCACCGCCTATGATTTCACCATCTATGGCGGGCTCGATGCGGAAGTCACCTACGTCTCGCCCGACAGCGTTTACGACGCCGAGCGCGACCAGACCTATTTCGTGGTGCATCTTGAATCGGCGCAGTCCTTTCTTGAGTCACGCGGCGAACAGCTTCCCATCTCACCGGGCATGGTGGCGCAAGCGGAAATCATTACCGGGCGGAAGTCGATCCTCGATTACTTGATGAAGCCGGTCACCCGGGCCTGGGGCCGGGCGCTGCGCGAGCGCTAGGGCTCACTTCTTTGCAGACTTGGGCGTGATCTTGAACGTGGCTTTCGGCTTGGGCGCGGGCTTGCGCTGAGATTCTGTACGCTGAGGTTCCGGTTGCTGCTGCTTTTGAAGCGCCGCGATCACCTGGTCTTTAGGACCGGACATCAGCAAGCGGCCCCCGTCCAAAACCACGAGCTGGTTGACAAGATCAAGAACCGGTTGGCGGTGCGTCGCAATAACAAGAGTCTGATCCGGCGCCACTGCTTGTCCAAGCCGTTCGATAAGCCGGGTTTCCGTCCATGTGTCGAGATTGGCGGTGGGCTCGTCCAGCACGAGAACGCGGTACGGCGTGACCAGCGCCCGCGCAAGCGCAAGCAGGCGCCGCTGCCCGCTTGAAAGATGCGCGCCGCGTTCGCCGATATCGCGGTCGAAGCCCGCTTCCCCATCGGTCAAAAAGTCGAGAAGGCCCGCGCTTGTGGCCGCCGCGAGCAGTTCCTCATTGGTGGCGGCGGGATCGCTCAAGATAAGATTCTCGCGCACGGTGCCCGAGAAAAGCTCGGTCTCCGCGCCCACCAACCGGATCGCGCGGCGCACGTCGGCCACGTTGTACTGGCGCCCGTCGAGCCCGTCGATGGTATAAATCCCGTCGCTGGGCGGATAAAGCGCGGCAAGCAGACGGCAAAGGGATGTCTTGCCCGATCCCACCCGTCCGATAATGCCCACCCGCGCGCCGGGCAGGATTTGCAGAGAAATGTCGCTGAGAACCCGTTGCGGCGCACCTTCAAGATCGAGGCTCACCCCTTTGAGCGCGAGCGCGCCTTTATCAATGCGCCGGCTCACGGTTTTGACGCCGGTTTCCGAGGGCAGCTCCATCAGGTGATCGAGCGCGCGCATGGACTGAAAGGCTTGCCGCCCGCGCGCCAGCAAAAGCGCAATGGTGCCCACCGGCGCCAGCGCGCGGCTCGACAGCATCACAACGGCAATCACGGCGCCCAACGACATGTTGCCGGAGGCAAACTGATAAGCGCCGCCAATCACCAGGGAGACGGTGATCATCTGCTGAAAGGTGGACGCAATGGTCATCCCGATGGTGGTGAAGCGGCGCATTTTTTCATTGGCATCGGCGTTTCCGCGCGTCAGCCCCCGCCACCAGCGCGAGACGGTTTCTTCCGCACCGAGCGCCTTGACCGCATCGATGGCCGAAACCGTCTCAAAGAGCAATGTGTGGCGCCCCGCGGTGTTGGCACGCACCCGGGCGATGGTGCGCGCCGCCGCCCCTTGCAGGAACAGCCCCGCCACCACCACAACGACAAGCCCGGTAATGGGGATCAGCACGAGCCAGCCGCCCACCAAGAAAATCACAAGGAAGAAGATGAAAACGAAACCAAGATCGACCACCGCGCCCAAGGTCGACGAGGTGAAAAAGTCACGCACGAATTCAAACTCGTTGAACCGGCTGATATAAGCCCCGGTCGGTTCTTTACGCGCGGTGAGCGGCGCATTGACAATCTTCTGAAAGAGCCTTGTTGAAAGCCGGTAATCGACGCGCTTGCCCACCGCGTCGGTAAGCGCCGCGCGCGTGATGCGCAGACTAAAGTCGAAGGCGATGGCCGCAAAGACGCCCACCGCCAGCACCCACAAGGTCGAGAAGGCCTGGTTGGGAAAGACCCGGTCATAGACGTTCATGACAAAAAGCGGGATGGCGAGCGCGAGCAGGTTGACGAAAAAACCCGCACCAAGAATGTAGGCGAAACTGCTGCGGTATTCAGCAACCGTGTTCCAGAACCACTCATGCCCGAAGGGCCAGCTTAAGCGGTGCGCGGGGTGGGCGGCGGCATCTTCCGCGACGCTCACCCGCGCGGCGCGGCCGGTGACTTGGCCTTCAAGGCTTGCGATGGAGATCGTCTCGGGGCCTTCATCTTCCCGGCCCGGCACGACGACGACTTCATTGCCGCCGACCCGCCGCACAATGCGCCAGCCGCCGCCATCAAATTCCACAAGCGTCCATTGGGAGCTTTTAAGAACGGTGGGGAGCTTTCCGAAAACCGCGCGCGCCGCAAGCCCGCTGCTTTCGCAAGCGGTGACAAAAGTCTCGATAGACCAGTCCTCGCTTGCGCCGAAAGTCGCCGCAATGGAAACCGCGTCGCTGAAGGGGGCAAGATCGCGCGCGAGCATGAGGTACGCGGCCCGCAAATCAAGCCCTTTACCCTCAAGTTCCGCAGGGCCCTCAAGCTCGGCAGGAGGCGCCTTATCTTCCGCAGCGCGCTTCTGAAGAGAAGGGTCCTGTTTGGCCGGCCCGTCTGCCACTCGCCACTATCTCCTCTCGTGTCTTCTGCCGTGCGCCGCATGCGCGCCTTGAGCCAATGGCAAACAGGACAAAGCGGCCACGAGCGCCGGCGCCTCGCCGGTCAGGCGATTCGCGGGCGCATTCGTGACTACTTTGAGTCTATTGCGGTGGGCGTCAAGTCTTACGGATACCGGCGGTAGTTGTCCTCGCCGGGCCCCGGATCAGGCGCATTGATCCGCTCCCGCGCATCGGCGCGCGCGGCCTCGGGCGGGGCAAGGCCCAGCGTGTTGAGGAGCTGGCCCATGCTGGCCAGAAGCCGGTACTGGGAAAAGAGATAGGAGTGCTCCGACGTCGCAAGCGCTTCGGCCACGTTGATGCGGGTGTTTTGCGCATCGAGAAGGTCGAGCAGGGACCGGCGGCCGCCGTCGAACTGGCGCACGTAACCATCGACAACTTGAGACGAAAGGTTGGTCTGTTCGGTCAGAACGTCAACGAGCGTGCGTTCGCTTTCAAGACGGTCCCAGGAAAGGCGCACTTGTTCTTCCACTTCACGGGCAACCTGATGCAGGCGGAAGCGTTCTTCGCTGACCCGGCGGAGCTGTTCTTGCTCTGCAGCCTGATAAATGCCGCCATTGTAAAGCTCCCACCGCGCAACGACGCGGACCTGCCAGTCATTGGTTTCACCGTCGATCGTATCGAGGTCTTCACCGTGCCGCGCGCGGCCTTCGATGGAAACCTCCGGCAGGTATTCCGACCGTGCGGTCTTACGCACGCCTTCGGCGGCGGAGATCGCCGCCTGCTGAATGTGCATGTCGGGATTATCCACGCGGGCCGTGCCGATCGCCTCGTCGAGAGTTTCCGGCAATGCGGTAAGATAGGCATCGGGGCTCATATAGCCGCTGATGGGAACGCCCACGATGCGGCGGAACGCAATGGTCGCCGTCGTGCGGTCGCGTTCAGCCTCGGTCAAGCGGC
>JANQLJ010000179.1 GCA_028280665.1 Alphaproteobacteria bacterium | reverse complement strand
TCGCGTTCCAGCCGAAGCGCGAAGGCGATCGACCGATCGGTGACGGCGTCCGGCATCTGGTGTGGGACACCGGGCGCGGCTTTGATCTGACCACCTCTTTGGTCTGGAGCTGGATCAACATTCTCGGCGCCGTTTTCCTTGCCATCGGCGTTTGGGTCGCCGGATACGCCATGATGGGGGCGCTCTGATGAGTTTGCGGACACCGCTTTCTCGCGTGCGCGGGGATGGGCCCGCCAAGGAAGGCGCGCGCCATTGGATCGTTCAGCGCGCGACGGCCATCGCGCTGGTGCCGCTTGTCCTGTTTCTTCTTGCGGCGATTGTCTCCATGGCGGGCATGCCCTACGAGATGGCGCGGGCTTACATGGCGCAGCCGGTGATCTCGATCGGTTTCATCTTGCTTGTGATCGCGGGGCTTTGGCACGCAAAGCTCGGGCTGGGCGAAGTCGTAGCCGACTACATTCAAAAAGAAGGCTCGCGCGTTTTCCTCCTTCTCCTGATTAATTTTCTTGCGTTTGGTCTGGGTGCAGCGTCGCTGCTCGCGGTCTTGCGTATTTTTGTGACAGGGTAACGCGCCGATGACCGCATATGAGATTGTAGATCACACATTCGATGTCGTCGTCGTGGGCGCTGGCGGCTCGGGCTTGCGCGCGGCCTTGGGCGCGGCGCAAGCGGGGTTGCGCACGGCGTGCATTTCAAAGGTTTTTCCCACACGCTCGCACACGGTGGCGGCGCAAGGGGGCATTTCCGCGGCGCTCGGCAATATGGGCGAGGACGACTGGCGCTGGCACATGTACGATACGGTCAAGGGGTCGGACTGGCTCGGCGACCAGGACGCCATCGAATATCTCTGCAAGCACGCCCCCGCCGCGGTTTACGAGCTTGAACATTGGGGCGTTCCCTTTTCTCGCACCGAAGAGGGCAAGATCTATCAGCGCGCCTTTGGCGGCATGACCCGCAATTATGGTGAAGGCACGGTGCAGCGCACATGCGCGGCGGCGGACCGCACGGGTCACGCCATCCTGCACACGCTTTATGGCCAGTCGCTTCGTCACGATGCTGAGTTTTTTATCGAATTCTTCGCTCTCGATCTCATTATGGATGACGACGGCGCTTGCGCCGGGGTGATGGCCTGGAACCTTGACGATGGCACGATCCACCGGTTCCGCGCGCAGAAGGTCATTCTTGCGACAGGCGGCTATGGGCGCGCCTATTTTTCCTGCACCTCCGCACATACCTGCACGGGAGACGGCAACGCCATGGTGCTCAGGGCCGGGCTTCCCTTGCAGGACATGGAGTTTGTGCAATTTCACCCGACGGGAATTTACGGCGCGGGCGTCCTCATTACCGAAGGCGTGCGGGGCGAAGGCGGGTATCTTACCAATGCCGAGGGCGAGCGGTTTATGGAGCGCTATGCGCCCAGCGCCAAGGACCTCGCGAGCCGCGACGTGGTTTCGCGCTCCATGACCATCGAGATTCGTGAGGGCCGGGGCGTGGGACCGGAGAAGGATCATATCTATCTTCATCTCGATCACCTGGACCCGGACGTGATCCACAAGCGCCTGCCGGGGATTTCCGAAAGCGCCAAGATTTTCGCCGGTGTCGATGTGACCCGCGAGCCGATCCCCGTGTTGCCCACGGTGCATTACAATATGGGCGGCATCCCAACCAATTATCACGGTGAGGTGCTGACGCTAAAGGACGGCGATCCCGATCATGTGGTGCCGGGGCTGATGGCGGTGGGCGAGGCGGCGTGCGTTTCCGTTCATGGCGCCAACCGGCTGGGCTCGAACTCGCTCATCGACCTTGTGGTTTTTGGCCGCGCGGCGGGCGAGCGCTGCGCGGAGATGGTGGAGGCCGGTGCGGCGCAGCCGGCTCTGCCTAAAGACGCGGGCGAGGAAGCGCTCGCGCGGCTCGACCGCTTCCGCAATGCCAAAGGCTCAACGCCGACGGCGGCCTTGCGGCTTGAAATGCAGCGGACCATGCAAACCAACTGTGCGGTCTTCCGTACCGGTGAAGTGCTTGAACAAGGCCGCGAAGAAGTGCGCCAAGTGCTGGCAAAGGAAGCGGATGTCGCGGTCAGCGACCGTTCGATGATCTGGAACTCCGATCTTGTGGAAACGCTCGAGTTCGACAATCTGCTGGCCCAGGCCATGGTCACTGTGGATGGCGGTGCGAACCGGACCGAAAGCCGTGGCGCCCATGCGCGGGAGGATTATCCCGACCGGGATGACAAAAACTGGATGAAGCACACGCTCGCCTGGTTCGACGGCAAAGACGTAAAGCTCGATTATCGGCCCGTGCACACCTACACCATGTCGAACGATGTGTCTTACATCGAGCCCAAAGCGCGGGTGTACTGATGAAGGCGTTGACGAGAGCGTTGACCAAAGGAGGGGTGAATGGACTGGTCGCCTATTCTTGAATCCTCATTACCGATTCGAGTGCATTTCTTTACCGTGGTGCCCGCCTTTTTTATCGGCACATGGATGATCTTTCTGTCTACCAAGGGCGCGCCGGTACACAAGAGGCTAGGCTATGTCTATTTTGGGCTTATGTTGGTGACATCGTTCGCGAGCTTTTTCATCCGCAGCCCGTCGGGCGGGCTCACCCTCATCCATCTTTTTATTCCGCTCACCGTGGTTTCGGTCACATCAGCCTTTTGGGCGATCAAAAAAGGTGATGTAAAGGGGCACCGTAATGCCATGTACGGGCTTTACGTGGGCGCGCTTATCATCGCCGGCGCGCTGACGTTTTTGCCCGGGCGGCGCATGTATGCCGTTTTCTTCGGCGGTTAAGCGAGGGTCTTATGGTTGAACTGGCGCTACCAAAGAACAGCCGCGTTCGCGCCGGCAAAAAATGGAAGGCGCCAAAGCCAGCGGCTGGCAAGAGCCCCAAGAACCTCCGCAAGTTTAAAATCTACCGCTACGACCCGGATGGCGGCGAAAACCCGCGCCTCGATACGTATGATGTGGATATGGACGATTGCGGGCCCATGGTGCTCGACGCCATCATCTGGATCAAAAACAATGTCGACCCCACGCTCACCTTCCGCCGCTCTTGCCGCGAGGGGGTGTGTGGCTCGTGTGCCATGAATATCGACGGGCGGAACACCCTCGCCTGCACCAAGGCGAGCGAAGATGTTCTGGGCGCGGTCACCATCTATCCACTACCGCATTTGGAAGTGGTGAAGGATCTGGTGCCGGACTTGACCGACGCCTATGCGCAGTACCGATCCATTGAGCCCTGGCTGCAAACCGATACACCCGCGCCCGAGCGTGAATGGAAACAAAGCCCCGAGGACCGCGACAAGCTGGACGGGCTTTACGAGTGCATTCTTTGTTTTTCTTGCACTACCTCGTGCCCCAGCTATTGGTGGAACGGGGACCGTTATCTCGGCCCGGCAACGCTTCTGCAGGCTTATCGCTGGCTGGCCGACAGCCGGGATGAGGCGCGGGGCGAACGGCTCGACAATCTGGAAGACCCTTTCCGGCTTTACCGCTGTCACACCATCATGAATTGCGCGACCGTATGCCCCAAGGGCCTTAACCCCGCCAAGGCCATCGCGGAGATCAAGAAAATGATGGCCGCGCGGGTGGTTTGACCCATGCTGCATCACCTTTCCTTCGCGGTTGCCGACATCATGCGGGCCGCAAGTTTTTACGACGCGGTGCTCGCGCCGCTGGGCTACCGCCGGGTTTATGTGTCGGATAATTTCATCGGCTACGGCACCGAAGACGGCGAAGACAAATTCGCGGTCTGGGAATCGCCCGATCCCGTCACCCCGCCCGCGCGCGGCTTTCACCTGGCCTTTACGGCGCCAAGCCGCGAGGCGGTGGACCGGTTCCACGCCGCCGCCATGGCCCATGGCGGCGCGGACCGCGGGGCCCCTGGTCTTCGGGAAAACTACGGCCCGCACTACTATGCTGCCTTTGCGAGCGACCCTGACGGCTATCACATCGAAGCGGTGACCAAAGAAGCCGTATAGGCGGCTGGCTGAAGCACCCTTCCATCACACAAGAGTGATGCCGTGCGTGCGCTGTGCTCCCGGCAACGTGATTGGGCGGTGAAATGTGCGGGGCTAAAATCACCTATGACCACAAGTCTTATGAGGGAGGGCGGAATGATTGGGCGGTCTTTAATCTGCGCGGCGTTTCTCGGGGCAGTTCTCGGTGCGGCGCCAGCAATGGCGCAAAGCACACAAGACGCACCTTGTTCCAGCGAAGCGCACCGCGCGCTTGATTTTTGGGTCGGCGAGTGGACGGTCACGTGGACCGGCCCGGAGGGCGCTCAGCAGCAAGGGCATAACTCAATTTCACAAACGCTCGACGGTTGCGTCATCTATGAACAGTTCGATGGCAATCCGGGAAACAATCTAATTGGCCGCAGCATGTCGACTTACGCCGGCCAATACGGCACGTGGAAACAAGTGTGGATGGACAACCAGGGCAGCTATCTTCCTTTCAGCGGCGGCCCGGACGGAGACCGCTTCATTCTGACCATGGACCGCGCGTCCGACGAGGTGCCTTATCTTCGCATGGTGTTTGAGAACATCACCGAGGACGCTTTGGACTGGCGCTGGCAGCAATCCCAAGACGAGGGTGCCACATGGGAAGACCGCTGGCATCTTCGCTATTCCCGCGCTGAATAGGGGGTATCCCCACAAGAATCCGGGGCGCCCCGCGGGTCCCAGGGTTCTGTCACCAAATCTTCAAAAATGAAGGCTTGCCGTCCCGGCGGGGTTTTTCTAATTGCCGTGGCTGAAAGGCGCGCCGTCTTCCACCCAGGGAGGGCGGCTGCGTGGCGGCGGACATCTGAAACGTCACATGGCGGGGGCCACGGCATGACACCTTCAGAACGCACTTACAACGTCCTCTTTCTTTGCACGGGCAATTCGGCGCGTTCGGTCATGGCCGAGGCGATTTTGAACCGCAAGGGCGGCAGCCGCTTCCGCGCTTTCAGCGCCGGCAGCCATCCCAAGGGGGAAATTCATCCCTATACGGCGCAGCTTTTGGAAAACCGCGGCTTCGACACATCGCAATTCCGCTCTAAGAACTGGGACGAGTTCGCCAAACCCCAATCGCCGGTCATGGAATTTGTCATCACCGTATGCGATTCCGCCGCGGGCGAGACGTGCCCCGCATGGCCGGGCCAGCCCATGACCGCCCATTGGGGATTCCCCGATCCAGCGGCGTTTGAAGGCGCCGAGCCCGAGACGCGCGCGTTTTTCGCGCAAGTTTTCGGACAGATCGAACGGCGCATCGACATATTTCTAAATCTTCCGCTTGAAGCGCTCGACCGACTCGCGATCCAAAGAGAGATTCGTGCAATCGGAGAGATGGAATTAGACAAGACGGAATGAAGTCTGCACGCAAACTCAGCGCCGAGGCTCTCGGCACTCTCATCCTTGTGGGAACGGTTATCGGTTCGGGCATTATGGCTGAGCGCTTGACCGACGATATTGCCGTGGCGCTTCTGGGCAATACGCTCGCAACGGGCGCCATTCTTGTTGTCATTATCCTGATGTTCGGCGTGGTCTCGGGCGCACACTTCAATCCGGCGGTTACGTTTGCGTTCTGGCTTCGCAAGGAAATCTCGTCGGGTCTCGCCCTCGCCTATGTGGCGGCGCAGATCGTGGGCGGTCTTTTGGGGATGGTGCTCGCTCATGTGATGTTCGGCGAGACAATCCTCCAGATCAGCGGGATCGGGCGCGCGGGCATCGGTGAATGGACGGGCGAGGTTGTTGCGACCTTTGCCCTGGTGGCGGCCATCCTCGCGTGCCTTCGCTACAAACCGGACGCGGTGCCTTACGCGGTGGGGCTTGTGATTACAGCCGGGTACTGGTGGACCTCGTCCAC
>JANQLJ010000140.1 GCA_028280665.1 Alphaproteobacteria bacterium | reverse complement strand
CGAGCCCCTGCCCGCCGCCGCCGTCATCGGCGCGGACCCGGGCACGATCCTCGCCGCCGTCACGCCGGTGCCCGATACCTTGAGCGAGTATCAGTTCGCTGGATTGCTCCGGGGGCGGAGCGTTGAGCTCACCGATTGCAAGACCATCCCCCTTAAAGTGCCCGCCGATGCGGAAATCGTGATCGAAGGCCATGTGAGCCTGGGCGATTACCGCGACGAGGGGCCTTACGGCGATCACACGGGCTACTACAATGCCGTGGAGCAGTTCCCGGTCTTCAACATTTCCGCCATCACCATGCGGAAGGAGCCTATCTACCTTTCGACCTTTACGGGCCGCCCGCCGGATGAGCCCAGCGTTTTGGGTGAGGCGCTCAACGAGGTGTTTATTCCGCTGCTCCAGCAGCAGTTCCCGGAGATCGTGGATTTCTGGCTGCCGCCCGAGGGCTGCAGCTACCGCATCGCCGTCATCTCAATGAAAAAGTCATACGCGGGCCACGCCAAGCGCGTCATGATGGGGGCGTGGTCCTATTTGCGGCAATTCATGTACACCAAATGGCTGATCGTGGTGGATGACGATATCGACGCGCGGGACTGGAAAGACGTCATGTGGGCCATCAGTACACGGATGGACCCGGTGCGGGACGTGACGCTGATGGAAGGAACGCCCATCGATTACCTCGACTTCGCCTCCCCCGAAAGCGGCCTTGGGGGCAAGATCGGGCTTGATGCGACGAACAAGCTGCCGCCGGAAACTTCCCGCGAATGGGGCAAGAAAATTGAAATGGAATCTGAAATCATTGAACGCGTGACGGAGAAATGGTCGCGCCTCGGCCTGCCCGGCTCCGGCAAACCCATTTGGAGAGATGAGTAATGTTGCGTGACATCGACCTTGTGGTTTGGGATTTCGACGGCGTTCTGAACGCCAACTATGACGCGGACGGTTATATCTGGAACCGCATGATGGAGGCCGAGCTCGACATCGACGGCAAGACCTTGCGCGCGGGACTTTTCAAGCCTGAGTTCCGCGCCATCATGACCGGGCACATCGACCTGCGCGATGCCCTGGCCGACGTTCTGCCCAAGGCGGGCTATGCCCACGGCCCCGACGCCTTCATGGAGTTCTGGTTCACGCGCGACTATTACGAGAATGACGGCATGGACGCGCTTCTGGCCGAAGTGCGCGCCACCGGCACCCCGTGCGTGATCGGCACCAATAACGAGCCGCGCCGCGCGGGCTATATCGCCCGCGAATGGGGCTATGCGGACAAGGTGGACCAGATCTACACCTCGGGCCACATGGGTATCGCCAAACCCGACCATGGGTTTTATGATCACATCATGCAGGATCAGGGGGTCGAGGACCGGGCCCGCGTGCTTTTCATCGACGACCACCCTGAAAACATCGATGCGGCCATCGATTTCGGCTGGCGTACCTATTTGTTCGGGCACTTGAGAGAGAAGAGGGTAGGACGCGCGGGGGATTTACGCACCGTGCTTGGTCTTTGAACCGGGCCTTTAAAGGAGGATGCAATGGGCATTGTGGTGATTTGCAGTTACAAGCCGAAGAACGGCGGCGAGGGAGAGCTTCTTTCACTTTTGAAGAAACACGGGCCCGCCTTGAAAGAGGAAGGGCTGATCACCGACCGCGAGACGACGTTTCTCAAATCCGACGACGGCGTCTTCGTGGAGATCTTTGAATGGAAGTCCGAAGAGGCCTCGCGCGGTGCGCATGAGAACGCACAGATCGGCCCTATCTGGAAGGCCATGGCGGAAGTGGCGGAGTTTGTGCCCATGTCCAGCGTTGCGCAGGCACAAACACCTTTCGCCCATTTCGAGCCCATTGCGATCTGAGTTATGAAGCCCCGCTATGGAAAAGGTTCGCTTTCGCCCCGCCTGGCTTCATGAAAGCGAAACCCTGACCGCGCTCGCCCTGCGCTCCAAAGCTCATTGGGGCTATGATGCGGCGTTTATGGCGGCAACCCGCGCTGAGCTGACCATCACCGAAGACCGCCTGCGGGAAGACGCCTACATCGTCGTGGACACCGGGCCCCGCACCGCGCCCATCGCCATGTACGCGCTGAGCGGCAGCGGCGACACGCTGGAGGTCGAGAACTTCTTCATCGAGCCCGCCCATATCGGCAAGGGCCTTGGCCGCCAGATGATGGAGCACTGCAAGAAGCTCGCCCGCGCCCACGGGGCAACGGCCCTCAAGCTGGACGCGGACCCTCATGCGGCGGCGTTTTATGCGGCCATGGGGTTTGAGACGGCGGGGGAAAGCCCCTCGGGCTCGATCCCCGGGCGCGCCCTTCCTCACATGCGGCTTTCCCTTACCTCCCGTGCCTCCCGTGCTATAGATCGGCAAGCGAACTGAAGGAGGGCACTTCCCATGCCTGACATATCCGTCCTTCCCGTCTCTTCCATCTACATCGCGGTCAATGCGTTCATCATGCTGGCGCTCGCCTATCTGGTGGTGCGTGCGCGACAGGCCAATGCTAAGGCCGGCGGCACCCTGACCGAGCCGCGCGACAACCGCATCCGGGCCCACGCCAACAATGTCGAATATGTGCCCATGGCGCTGCTTCTCATGGTGGCGATCGAGCTTTCCGGCGGCGCGGGCTGGCTACTCCACGGCATGGGGATCGTGCTGACCGTCAGCCGTATTGCCCACGGCTATGGCCGGGGCAAATCTTCCGACGCATCGAACGGGCGGTTCTATGGCACGCTCGGCACCTGGGCGGTGTTTGCCGTGGGCATATTGGCGCTTCTCTACTATATCGTTTTCTGAACCGAATGATCCGTAACCTGATTATCGTTGCCGCCCTCGCGGCTTTGGCGGCTTGTGCTTCGCGCCCCGGCGAGCGGGTCGCCCTTCATTCCGCCGATTACGGTTTCGTGGATGAGATCCTAGCGGGCGATCCGGGTACGCCGCGGCGCCTTTGGGCGCAGCTTGCCTTGCCCGAGACGGGCACGCCTCCTTACCCGGCGGTGGTGCTGGTCCATTCGGCGCAAGGGCGCGATACGCAAATGTGGATGTACACTGAACGCTTCCGCGCCCTCGGCATGGTCACCTTGACGCTTGACAGTTTTACCCAGCGCGGCATCCAGAAGATCATGGAGGATCAGACCGAGGTCACCGAAGCCTCCATGATCGCGGACACCTATGCAGCGCTGCGCCTGCTTGCCGCCGCGCCGGAGATCGACGCAAATCGGATTGCCGTTTTCGGCATCTCGAAAGGCGGCGCGCCCAGCGTTTACACAATGCTCGAAAGCTTCGCGGACAGGCTGGCTCCAGGCGGCGAGCGGTTTGCCTTGCATGTGGCCTACTACCCCTGGTGCGGGATCGACTTTTTGGAACGCCGCGCGACCGGCGCGCCTTTGCTTATCCAAGCGGGAAGCCGGGATGGGATCACGCCACCCGCATTGTGCGCGGAGCTGATCGAAAACTTTGAGGCCGCAAATCCCGAACTTGAGGCGCAGCTTGTCGTCCATGAAGGCGCGCGGCACGCCTTCGACCATCCTTATCTTGCTTACCTGCCCGCCATTCCCACTACTTATCTGACCCCGCGCCGCTGCCGCATCCGCGAAGTCCGGCCGGGGGAGTTTATCGAGACGAGCCGCACCACCGAGCTTACCAGCGCAAACCTCACCCAAGCCTTGCGCCAATGCAGCGCCGCCGGGTTCCTCGCCGGCGGCGATCCCGAAGCGGGTGCAGCGGCGTGGGAGATCACCCGCGAGGCATTCGTCCGGCATCTCGATCTCCACATTGTGCAGGATCAAGGGTGGTAGTTTCGGCCGGCTTGCTTATCTTGAGGGCCAATCTTAAAGACCAAGCGACGTGAAGATGGGGCGAGGATAAGTGACGAACAATAACGGACAGCATGACTTGCAGGGGATCGCCGAACGGCTGATCGGCAAGACCATGAAAGCCGGGGCCGAGGCCGCCGACGCGCTGATCGTCGAAGGGCTTTCCATGGGCGCGTCTTACCGCCTGGGCAAGCTTGAAGACGTGGACCGCTCCGAAGGCCACGATCTGGGCTTGCGCGTTTTCATGGGTAAACGCCAGGCGGTCGCGTCTTCCAATGATTTTTCCGATGCCGCCCTTGATGAGCTTGCGGATCGCGTGGTGGCCATGGCGAAGCTCGCGCCGGAAGACCCCTATTGCGGCCTCGCGCCGAAGGAACGGCTCGCCACGGCCTGGCCCGATCTCGATCTCGACGACGGCGTCGAGCCCGCAAGCGAGGACCTTGCCGCGCGCGCCGCCGAAGCCGAAGAAGCGGGGCTTGCCGTCAAAGGCATCACCAATTCCGAAGGCGCGGGCGCGGGCTGGGGCCGCAGCCGCGTGGTGCTCGCCACATCGGACGGGTTCACGGGCGGCTATGCCTCGTCATCCCATTCCGTTTCCTGCTCGCTCATCGCCGGTGAAGGCATGGGCATGGAAACCGACTATGATTTTTCCTCGGTTCATCATCTAAGCGATCTTGAAGCGGCAAGCGATGTGGGCCGCCGCGCGGGCGAGCGTACGGTACGCCTGCTGGGACCCCAGAAAGTCGGCACACAGAAGGTTCCCGTGGTCTATGACCCGCGCGTGGGTCGCTCGCTCTTGGGCCACTTCGCCGGAGCCATCTCGGGCCCCGGCATCGCGCGCGGCACGAGCTTCCTCAAGGATATGATGGGGGAGACAGTCTTTGCTGACGGGGTCAACATCATCGACGACCCGCACCGCAAGCGCGGGCTCGCTTCCAAGCCCTTTGACGCGGAAGGGGTTGCGAACAAGGCCCGTACGCTGATCGAGGGGGGCACGCTCACCACGTGGCTTTTGCACGCAGCAAGCGCCCGGCAATTGGGCCTTCAAACCACCGGTCACGCGGCGCGCGGAACGGGCGGGCCGCCCGGGGTTTCCTGTACCAACCTTTACATGGAAGCAGGCACGCAAAGCCCGGAGGAGCTGATTGGCGAAATCGAGGCCGGGCTTTATGTCACCGGCCTGATCGGCCAGGGGGTCAACGGCGTCACGGGCGATTACAGCCGCGGCGCGGCGGGCTTCTGGATCAAGGACGGCAAGCTCACGCATCCGGTGAACGAGATTACCATCGCGGGCAATCTTAAGGACATGTTCCTTGCGCTGACGCCCGCAAATGATCTTGAGTTTCGGTACGGCATCAACGCGCCCACCCTTCGCATCGACGGCATGACGGTGGCAAGCGGGTGAGCTTGGAAAGCGCAACGTCTTTGCGCGACATCGCGGCGGCGGTGGCGCGAAAGGCAGCACGCCTCGCCCTCGATCATTATGGGGAAGATATCGAAGCCTGGCAGAAAGGCGACAAGACGCCCGTCACCAAGACCGACCTTGCTGTGGACCGGCTGTTGCGGGAGGAACTGACAGCCGCTTGCCCCGGCTTCGGCTGGCTTTCCGAAGAAACCCCCGATGACCCAAGCCGCCTTGCGCGGCGGGACGTGTGGATCGTTGATCCCATCGACGGCACCCGCGCTTTCGTCAAGGGCAAGCCGGAATGGGTGATCTCGATTGCGGCCGTCCGGGAGGGCGCGCCCATCGCCGCAGTGATCCTGAACCCAGCGACGGACGAGCTGTTCGACGCCGCTACGGGCATGGGCGCACGCCTTAATGGCGTGTCCATTCACGTCTCCACCCGCGCCGAGCTTGAAGGCTGCCGGATGCTGGCCTACGGGGATCTTTTCGCGCGGCCTGAATGGCCCGCGCCCTGGCCGCCCATGCACGTGGAACAGCGCAACGCCATCGCCTATCGCATAGCGCTGGTGGCAAGCGGCGCCTTCGACGCCATGCTGACGCTTAATCTGAAAAGCGAATGGGACCTGGCGGCGGGGGCGCTGATCGCCGCCGAAGCGGGCGCGCGCGTGACCAATCACCAGGGCGAAGCGCTCACATTCAATCACCCGGAAGGGCGTGGGCACAATATCATCTGCGCTGGCCCCGCGCTTCACGAAGCGATCCTCGCCCGGGTGAGCTTTATTCCCATGGCGCGCATCGTAGCGGCCTCCCAAGATTAAAGCCGCGCGCTTGACGCCGCCGCCGATCTGTCCCATCACCCGCGCCAAACCCACGCGAAAACGAGGCAAGATCGTCCATGAGCAAACAGCTCTTGCATCTGGTGTTCGGCGGCGAGCTGAAGGACCTTTCGGGAAAGGTCGAGTTCAAGGACCTTCAAGGGCTCGACATTGTCGGCATCTACCCGAGCTACACCGACGCCTTCCGCGCCTGGCGCGGGGCCGCGCAACGCACCGTTGACGACGCGCAGACGCGCTATTTCATTGTGCATATCCACCGCCTGTTCGATCCCGAGCACGGCAGCGAAATCGACCGGGAGGCCGGAGCGGGCAGCTAGGCACGGGCCATAGGCACGCAAAGCCCGCCGCGCGCCATCCCGCCCCAAATCCCGCTCGCCGCCTGTCTCGATCTGTGGATAATCGCCCTAAAGGGCTGACCGCCTTAACGATTTCCGCGCCACCCCTTTGAGCGCACGGCCCCCGGCGTGATAGGGTGGTTGTCCTTTCGCCCGAGGATGCCGAGTTAATCCACCATGGCAACAAAGAGCCCTAACTGGCTGGAGCGCCGCCTGATCGATGCCCTTACCTGGTTGGTCGCGGGCTACATCGGGCTGACCTATCGCACGGGGCGTTACGAGCATCTCGGCGAAGACCACCCAGGCGCCTTCTGGGACGAGGACAAGCCCTTCATCGGGGCGGTGTGGCACAACCGGCTGGCGCTGATTATCAAGTCCTGGCGCCACGGCAACAAGGTAACGACCCTGGTCTCCCGCCACGCCGACGGAGAGTTTATCGCCGGGGTCTTTGCGCGCCTCGGGTTCGAAGCGGTGCGCGGGTCGTCTCTCGCCCAACACAAAAAGCGAAAAGACCGGGGCGGCGCGGCGGCGTTCCGCCAAATGATCCGTATCCTGCGCGAGGGCAAGTGCATGGGCCTGACGCCCGACGGGCCTAAAGGGCCGCGCTGCCGCGTGAAACCCGGGATTATTTTGCTGGCGCGGCAGACGGGCCTTCCCATTATTCCGGTAACCTATAGCGCTAAATGGGCGTTCCGGCTGAAGAGCTGGGACCGGCTTTTGTTTCCCTTGCCGTTTTCGCGTGGCGTCTTTTTATGGGGCAACCCGGTCTTTGTCCCGCAAGGCGCGGACGACGCGGCGGTCGAGGCAAAACGGCTGGAGCTTGAAAGCGAGCTGCAGCGCATATCCGACGAGGCGGACCGGATGATGGGCCACGCCCCCATCGAGCCCGCCGCCGCGCCCATACCCGAACCCGGAACGGAAGCTGCGAGTAGAGATGTCCAGCAGATCGCTTGAGCCAGGCCTTACGCTGCCGCTGCGCCTGTGGCGGGGGCTCACGCACGTGGGCAATCCGCTTTTGGGCGCGCATCTGCAGCTTCGGGTGCGCCGGGGCAAGGAAGACGCAGGTAGGCTGAGCGAACGGCGGGGGATTGCAACGCTTGCGCGGCCGCGGGGGGCCCTGTTGTGGATTCACTCCGCGAGCGTCGGCGAGTCGCTCTCCGTGCTGCCGCTGATCGACGAGATGCTTGCCGCCGACCGGGACCTTTATGTGCTGATCACCACGGGCACGGTGACGTCCGCCAATCTTCTCAAAGAGAAACTGCCCGCGCGCGCCATGCATCAATATGTGCCACTGGACCGGGTCAATTCCGTGCGCCGGTTCCTCGATCACTGGCGGCCCGACGCGGCGGTGTGGGTCGAATCCGAGTTATGGCCCACCCTGATCCTTGAAAGCCGTGCGCGCGGCGTGCCGCTGGCGCTCATCAACGCGCGCATGTCCAAAAAGTCCGCCCGCGGATGGCAGCGCCTGCCCGATACCGCGCGGCACGTGCTCGACGCCTTCGATGTGGTGCTTGCCCAGGACAAAGGCACGGCAAAGCGGTTGCGCAAGCTCGGCGCGCGGAACGTTCGTGAGTTGAGCAACCTCAAGCTCGCCGCGGCCCCTCTTCCCGCAAACGATGGTGAAATGGCGCGGCTTCGGGACATGATCGGCACCCGGCCCGTGTGGTGCGCGGCCAGCACCCACAAGGAAGAAGTGGCCATTGGTGAAGCCCAGCGGATGATCCT
>JANQLJ010000119.1 GCA_028280665.1 Alphaproteobacteria bacterium | reverse complement strand
TTTGACACTGCTGCTGGTACCGCTGATGCTTTTCCTGTCGTTCTGGCGCGATGAAAAGGCGATCCGAAGCTGGCTCAAGAAGGACGCCGAGGCGCACCGCAAACTCCTGACCGATATTGAATCAGGCGCATTTCTCGACACAAGACGCGGCCATGCGATCAAGAAGGCCGTTGACCATTCGCTCACCGCGACCCTGGAGGATGTCGTTTCCTACATGATCGTAAAGATGAAGCTTGTGTTGCGCGCGGAGGAGTTGATCCTTGCAAGCCAGGAAGAAGAAGACTTCGACGTGGGCGAGGATGAGATCGCCATGTTCGAGAAGCTTCTTATTCTCGAGGGCCGCATAGGCGTGCTGACCCTCATGGAGCTGGAGCCCCATCTCGGCTTCAGCCGCAACGATCTGTGGGAGTTGAGCCGCTTGCGCCAGCGTATCGATAAGATTCTCTAGGCCGCCTCTTCGATAAAATCTATTGAACCAAAGCGGCCAACCGGCTCTATAATGGCCCTGCCGGCACCTCGAAGAAGGAGGACGGAGAAGATGAAGCGGACAAAGCCCTTGAGGCCGTTTCTGGTTGCGGCATTGGCGGCTGGTCTCGTGGCGTGCGCCACCGCCACGCCTTACGGGCCCTCGGACGGACAATATGGCTATAGCGAGCAGCGGATCGAAGAAGACCGCTTCCGCGTGACCTTCAGCGGCAACCACTCGACGCGCCGGGAAACGGTCGAGACCTTTTTGCTCTACCGCGCGGCAGAGCTGACGGTAGCGCAAGGTTACGACTATTTCATCGCGACCGAGCAGGAAACGGAAGCCGCGTCCACCTATCACACGCGGCCGGTTTTCTACGGCCATTACGGACACCGCACCCGCGGTTTTCCCTATTACGCTTACGGCTTTTCGTGGATCCATGAGGAGCGCACGAGTGAGCTAAGGCGCTATGAGGCCGTCGCCTTTATCGTGATGCGCGCGGGCGAAAAACCTGAAGACGACCCCACGGCCTATGACGCGCGCGACGTCCTGACAAACCTTGGGCCTGTTGTGGAGGCATCGCTACCCAGCTAAAGCGATGTGCGGACGGTCCAAAGTTCGGGGAAGAAACGTAAGGCCAAGGCCTTTTCAAGATAGGCGACGCCCGAGGTGCCGCCGGTGCCTTTGCGGTATCCGATGATCCGCTCAACCGTTTTCATGTGGCTGAAACGCCATTGCTGGAACTTGTCTTCAAGGTCGACGAGTTTCTCGCCCAGCTCGTAGTAAGGCCAGTGGCGTTCAAGGTCGTGGTAGATCTCGCGCCACACATCCTCGATGCGCGGGTCGGTCTTATAGGGCTGTGACCAGTCGCGGGTGAGCGCCTCCTCGGGGACGGCAAATCCCGCGCGCGCCAGCGCCGCCAGCACTTCGTCGTAAATGCTTGGCTGGGTGAGCGCTTTTTGTACCACCGCATAGGCGGCGGGATCGCCCTCGTGAACTCGCGCCATGGCGGGATTTTTGTTTCCGAGTGTATATTCGAGCGTGCGGTACTGGACCGACTGAAAGCCGGAACTGTGCCCGAGCGAATCGCGGAAAACCAGATAATCCGAAGGCGTCATGGTGCCCAAAACCCGCCACGACCCGATGAGTTGTTCCTGAACACGGGAAATGCGGGTGAGCATCTTAAGCGCCGGGCCAAAGTCGTCTTTCTTGATGTGCTTGATCGCGCCGGTCAGCTCGTGAATGCAAAGCTTCATCCAAAGCTCGGCGACCTGATGAATGACGATAAAGAGGACCTCGTCGTGAGCGTCCGTTAGCCGGTGCTGGGCACCCAGGAGATCGTCGAGGCGGAGATACCGCCCATACGACATGTCTTCGCTGAAGTCCCAGTGAATATCTTCACCTGAAACATCCACATGTGATGAAAACTCGTTGGACATGGGAGTTGCTCCTGAGGGTTTCTGCGGGGGGCCAGCCCACGATTCCCAAGTCTATCATCAAGCATGCCTCTGCGGCATCTGCTATTATGACCCGATCAAAAGGAGACCGTCCATGCCCTCACAATCAGACAAAGCGCGCGTTCTTGAAGACCTCCACAATTCCGGCGAGACGTTCGTCATTCCCAACCCCTGGGACGTTGGCTCGGCCAAGATGCTTGAGGAGGCGGGTTTCAAGGCGTTGGCGACCACAAGTTCAGGCTTTGCTTGGACCTTGGGCTGCGCGGACGGGGAGGTGACGCTTGAGGAAAAGCTGCGCCACTGTGCGAACCTTTGCGCTGCCACGAGCGTGCCCATCAGCGCTGATTTCGAGAACGGATTTGCCGACGCGCCCGAGGAGGCCGCCGCAAATCTCATGAGGCTGGCGGAGACGGGCGTCGCCGGTGCGTCCATCGAAGACTGGTCGAGGTCTGCCATCTATGATTTCAATCTGGCCGTCGAGCGCGTCACCGCCTGCGTGGAAGCGGTCGCCAAGTTGCCTTTCCCGTTTCAACTGACCGCCCGGGCCGAGGGCCTGTTGCGGCGCACGGAAGACCTTGAACAGGTCATCTCAAGACTGAAGGCGTTCGAGGCGGCCGGTGCGCAGGTCCTTTATGCGCCGGGGCTTTCCTCGCTGGAAGAGGTTGCGGAGGTCCGCAAAGCGATCGAGCGCCCCCTCAATGTTCTCGCGCCTTTCCTTCCCTCAGTGGTGCTCAGCGATTATGAGGCCCTTGGCGTTGAGCGGATCAGCATTGGCGGCGCGCTTGCCGGATTTGCCAAACAATCGGCGAGCCGCGCCATTGAGCAGCTCGCCGCCGGGTCTTTCAGTTGGAACTAACGCGGCGCCATGCGAATGGCGCCGTCGAGGCGGACGGTCTCGCCGTTGAAATATCCATTCCGGCACATCTCCACCGCAAGCGAGGCGTATTCTTCTGGATTGCCGAGGCGGGCCGGGTGAGGCACTTGCGCGCTCAAGGCCTGCTTGACGCTCTCCGGCGCGCCTTGAAGAAGGGGCGTGTCAAAAATCCCCGGCAGGATTGTGTTGACCCGGATAAGCTCCCGCGACAGATCGCGCGCAATAGGAAGGGTCATGCCCACGACCCCGCCTTTTGATGCGGAATAAGCCGCTTGGCCGATCTGGCCGTCTTCCGCCGCCACCGAGGCGGTGTTCACAATCGCGCCCCGGTCTCCGTCGATGGGGTCAAGTGTCATCATGCCCGCGGCGGACTTGGCAATGCAGCGGAACGTACCCACCAGGTTGATCTGAACGATCCGGTCGAATTGGTCGGAGGGGAAGTGCCTGATCTCGCCGGTCTTTCTGTCCCGGCTTGCAGTTTTGATGGCATTTCCGGTCCCTGCGCAATTGATCAGTATACGTTCCTGGCCAATTGCGGCGCGGGATTTCTCAAGCCCCTCGTCAACGCTGTCATCGGACGTTACGTTCACATTGCAGAAAACGCCATCGAGTTTCTTGGCAACGGCCCCGCCCTTTTCTTCGTCGAGGTCGAAGATCGCAACCCGCACCCCATGGCTTGCCAAAGCGCGCGCCGTTGCCGCGCCAAGTCCTGAGGCGCCGCCGGTGACGACGGCGGATACGCTTGAATCGAGTTTCATGAAGGTCCTTTCTTTTGTCTTGATGTTCCGCAATCAGCTTGCGCTGCCGAACTTGGCTTCACGCTTTTCAAGCGTGGCCATTACGGCTTCGACCTGATTGGGCTTTCCGATAACTTCGTCTTGCATTTGGCTTTCTTGAAGCAAGGCTTGCTCGTCGCTCAGGCGGCCCACGGTGCTGAACATCTTCTTGTTGCGGCGGATGGCGTCGGGGTTCTTGCCCGCGATCTCACGGGCAAGCTGAAGCGCGTCTTCTCTTGGAGTTTCTGAGGTGCGTGTCGCAAATCCATAACGCTCAGCCTCAACGCCGGAAAAGACGCGGCCCGTGTAAGTCAGCTCCCGCACAATATCGTCGCGCGCCAGATCGCGTATGATCGCTGTGCCCGCCATGTCCGGCACAAGCCCCCACTTGATTTCCATAATGGAAAGTTTGGTTTCCGGGTGAACAATGCGGATATCCGCACCGAGGCTTATTTGAAAGCCCCCGCCGAAGGCAACGCCATGAACCGCCGCGATCACGGGAACCGGGCAGGCGCGCCAGACCCAGGCCGCATATTGCGGACGATTGGCGATCCCGTGGGTGCGTTCGGTAAGCGGAGGCCCGCCGCTCACGCCGCTGCCGTCACCGGCCTCGGCCATTTTGCCGAAACTGCCCATGTCGAGCCCGGCGCAGAAACAGCGGCCTTCGCCTGAAAGAACGACGCAGCGAACATCAGGGTTCTGCGAGACCGTTTCGCCTGCGTCGATAAGGCCCTTGAACATTGCGTCATCCAGAGCGTTCATTTTCTCGCCGCGCACCATTTGCACATCGGCGACGCCGCCCTTAATCGAAATGCGAACTCGCTCAGTCATCGATCAAATCTCCACCATATCGAAATCGGCCTTGGGGGTGCCGCACATGGGGCAAACCCAATCCTCGGGGATATCTGCCCAGCGGGTTCCGGCCGCAATCCCTTCATCCGGGTCGCCCTTTTCTTCGTCGTAAATGTAGCCGCAGGTGCGGCACTGCCAAGTTTTGAAATCCTTGTCGCTCATGACGGCCTCAGTTCATTTCATAGCGGATGGGCACGGATTTCGGCCCGCATACGAAATTGGCCTCCGTGCGCCGCGGCGTTCCGGCAAGCTCGATGCTCTTGAGCCGTGGCAGCAACTCTTCCCACAAGACCCGCATTTCCATACGCCCCAAATGCTGCCCCAGGCAGATGTGCGCGCCATACCCGAAGGCCACATGCTTGTTGGGCGAGCGAGTTATATCGAACTTGAAAGGCTCGTCGAAATGTTCCTCGTCCCGATTGCCGGAAGGGTAACAAAGCATCAGCCAGTCGCCCTTGGCAATTTTCTGACCGCGAATCTCCGCATCGTCGGTGGCGGTGCGCATGAAGTGTTTTACCGGCGTCACCCACCGGACCGATTCCTCAACAAATCCGTCGATCAGTCCCCGGTCACCGGCAAGCATTTGATACTGGTCCGGGTTTTCAAGAAGTGCCCAAAGCCCGCCAGCGGTGGTGTTCGAGGTGGTGTCGTGCCCCGCGGTCGCAACGATGATGTAATAGGACATGGCGGCCAGGTGATCGAGTGGCGCGCCGTCGATCTCACCGTTGGCGATAATGCTGGCGATGTCTTCCCTCGGGTTTGCGCGGCGGTCTTCCGTCATCTCGTTGAAGTATTCCATAAACTCCGCGACCGTTTCGAAGATGGCATCGAACCCGGCTTTGGGGTCCACCATGACATCTTCGCCCGTCCGGTTGACCTCCGGATCCGCCGGCCCGAAGAGCTCTTGGGTGAGTTTCAACATGCGCGGCTCATCGGCCTCAGGCACGCCCAGGATTTCCATAATCACATGGAGCGGATAGAGAAAGGCAACGTCCCTTGCAAAGTCGCACTCGGAACCCAGTTCGGCCATGCGGTCCACAAAGGTCCGCGCGATCTCGCGGATGCGGTCCTCGAGCTTGCGCAGGTTCTGCGGCAAGAACCAGCCTTGCGTCAGCTTGCGGTAATTAAAGTGATCGGGGTTGTCCATCTGGACAAGCGAGCGGACCAGATGTGGCGAGCCGCCCATGACCTCGCGCACCCATTTGTCGGCCTCGATGGTGGTGAGCACCGATGCCCGGTCGCCATTGTGAAAAAGCTCGTTCTGCCGTTCGATCTCCTGAATGTCGTCGAACTTCGTCACCGCCCAAAAGGGATCGAACCCCTCAGGTTCCGCGATGCCGAGCGGGATGTCGCGCCGCAGCTTGGTAAAGGCCTCCTGCACCGGATCTTCCGCCGCATAGGCCTTGGGATCGACAATGGTGGTGGCGATGTCTTCAGGGATTTTCATGTCATGCCCTCGATTTGAAATATGCGGCAGCCAGCAGCGGCCAGATTAGCGAAACTCAAGACCTTCATACGCGCCCGCTTGCCGCCATTCTTCGATGTACTCGAAATAGGCCTTGGCGCCTGACGGGTAGCCTACATTGAGGCGCGCTGCGGGCCCTGGCGCGTGGCCTTCATTGTTATAGTAGCCGGGCGTGCATTCTTGCGAGCCTATGATCAATCCCATCCCGGTGAGGAGAAGCTCAACCCACGCTTCTTCGGCCTCTTTGGTGACCTCCACCTCATCCGCTTTCACATCGCGCGCGTGAGTGACCACCTGGGCGATGGTTTTCGCCGAATCGACAATGTTGTGCGGGATGTTGGAAATCAGGTTGGCGCCTTGCGTCGGCTGCACGATAAAGGCATTGGGAAAGCCGTGAACGTGGATGCCGTGTTTCGTGCGCATGCCGTCCGCCCAATGCTGGGAAAGTTTGACCCCGCCGCGGCCTTCCATGTCGAACCCTGCGCGGCGCTTGTACTCGGTGCCCACTTCAAAGCCCGACGCATAGATGATGCAGTCGGCTTCGTACTCGGTTCCGGCAACGACAAGGCCTTTTCCGGTAATCCGCTCGACGCCTTTGCCGCCGGTGTCCACCAGCTCCACATTGGGATTGTTGAAGGATTGCAAGTACTCGTCGTGAAAACATGGGCGCTTGCAAAGTTGCCGGTACCAGGCTTTTAGGTTTTGCGCGGTCTCACGGTCTTCGACGATGGTATCCACGCGCGCGCGAATCTCTTCCATCTTCTCAAAGTCGGCATCTTCAAAGGCCGCAAGCACGGTCTCGGGGGTCATCTCCTCGCGCGGCAGGTCCGCGACCTTGCTGCGAATGCGCCGGGAAATTTCCGTCCAGCCGTCTTGCACAAAGTCTTCGTCGGGGGGCGTCGGCGACTGGTTGCCGACAAAATTCTCGTACCAGCGCTCCTGCCAGCCTGGCGATGCAATATTGCGGAACCACGTAGGGTCGATCGGCTCGTTGTCGCGCACATCCACCGAGGATGGCGTGCGCTGAAAGACATAGAGCTTCATCGCCGTGCGCGCGAGGTGCGGCACGCATTGCACCGATGTCGCGCCGGTGCCGATGATGGCGACACGCTTGTCGGCAAGCTTTTCCATGGGCGCGCCGTTCGCATCGCCACCGGTATAGGCGTAGTCCCAGCGGCTCGTATGAAACGAATGTCCCTTGAAACTCTCGATGCCGGGAATGCCCGGCAGCTTCGGCACGTGCAAGGGCCCCGTGCCCATGCCTACAAATTGAGCGGTAAACGCATCGCCACGATTGGTGCGGACGGTCCAGCGGTGGGCACTTTCGTCCCATTCAAGACCGGTGACCTCCGTATGAAAAAGAGCATTTTCGTACAGCCCATACTTTTTGCCGATGTTGCGGGAGTGCTCGAGGATTTCCGCCCCATGGGCGTATTTTTCCGTCGGCACGTGGCCCAGCTCCTCAAGCAAGGGCATATAGATCATGGAGGCCGTGTCGCACTGTGCGCCGGGATACCGGTTCCAGTACCAGGTGCCGCCGAAGTCGCCACCTTTTTCGATAATGCGGACATCGGAAATGCCGGCGTCTTTCAGCTTCGCCCCGACGACAAGGCCCGCAAACCCGCCGCCGATAAAGGCGAATGTCACGTGATCGCGCTTAGGCTCGCGCTCCACAAACGGCGTGTACGGATCAGCGAGGTAGTGCGAAAGCTGACCCTTGAACTCGATATACTGATCGTTGCCATCGGGGCGAATGCGCTTGGCGCGCTCTTCGGCGTACTTCTCGCGCAAGGCCTCTTTGTCGATGGGCATGAAGGGCTCTCAACTCAGCAGCGGACAGGGCAGCAAATGCTATCGCGTCCGGCGGGGCAGGGCTAGCGCGGGCTATTGACGCAAGGGAAGCGTGCTCAGGGTTTGCGCTGGACCGGCGCGAGGATTTCGTCCGCTTGCCGGAACAGGCCGTCGTCGATTTCGATCCCCGAGGCCGCGGCATTTTCCGCCACTTGTTCGGGCCGGCTCGCGCCGATGATGGCGGAGGCCACGTTGGGCTCGCGCAGCACCCAGGTAAGGGCGAATTGGCCGAGCGAGGCGCCAGCTTCTTCCGCCAGCGGCACGAGCTTCTGCACCGCTGCGAGGATATCGTCTTTGAGCCAGGTCTCCATAAACCCGCCCATGTCGTCCGATGTGGCGCGCGTGCCCGTGGCGGGCGCGGCGCCCGGCTTGTACTTGCCGGTCAGGACACCTTGGGCGAGCGGTGACCAGACGATCTGTGAAATCCCGTTTGCCGCGCACAAGGGGATCACTTTTTCCTCGGGCCTCCGCCACAGCATTGAGTATTGCGGCTGGCTCGACACGAATTTCTCCACGCCTTCAAGATCGAGGGAATCCTGAATGTTTTGCGGCGACCATTCGGAAAAGCCAAGATAGCGCACCTTGCCCTGGCGCACGATATCGGACAGCGCCTCCATGGTTTCCTCCAGCGGCGTTTCCACGTCGTAGCGATGACATTGGTAGAGGTCCACGTAGTCGGTCTTAAGCCGGGCCAGCGATGCATCGATTTGTTTATAGACTTGCGCGGCGGAAAGCCCTTTGTCTTCGTCGGACATGGGGGCGAAAAGTTTGGTCGCCAGCACGTAGCTGTCGCGCGGGCGCGAAGCGAGCGCATCACCCAGAAATGACTCGGCCGCGCCGCGCCCGTAGATGTTTGCCGTGTCGATGAAGTTGATGCCCGCATCGAAAGCGGCATCGACACAAGCCTCTCCCGCATTGCCGTCGACGCCTAGTCCGTAGGTGAGCCACGAGCCGAGCGAGATTTCAGAAACGTTGAGATCACTGTCGCCGAGTTTGCGGTACTTCATAAGGTCGTCCTTTGCTATGTGCTTTGTGCCAGGAAAAGTTGGCGCGGGCCGGGTTCATTCTTTCACGAGGACTATGGGCGCCGCAAGGCGCCGGGGCTCAGCTTTCAAGCTCCTTGCGGTTCTTAAAAAAATCAAGCGCTTCGGGATTGGCGAGCGCTTCCTTGTTTTTGATCTCACGGCCATGAACCACGTCGCGCACGGCAAGCTCCGTAATCTTGCCCGACTTGGTGCGCGGAATGTCGGAAACCGCCAGAACCTTTGCGGGCACGTGACGGGGCGAGGCGCCTGCGCGGATCGCCGCTTTGATTTCTTGCGTGAGGTCTTCGTCCAGCTCCTCACCATCCGCGAGCACGACGAAGAGGATGATGCGTACGTCGCCCTCCCAATCCTGGCCGATGGCGATCGCTTCCTTGACCGCGGGCAGTTTTTCCACTTGCGCGTAAATCTCCGCCGTTCCGATACGCACGCCGCCGGGGTTCAGGGTCGCATCCGACCGGCCATAGATAATGATCCCGCCGTGAGACGTGATCTCGGCGAAATCGCCATGGCACCACACGTCGTCGAAGCGCTCGAAATAGGCTGCGCGATACTTGGCGCCGTCCGGGTCGTTCCAGAATCCGGTAGGCATGGAAGGAAACGGCCCCGTGCAGACAAGCTCGCCCTTCTCCCCGCGCACGGGGCCACCTTGATCGTCCCACACGTCCACCGCCATGCCAAGGCCCTTGGCTTGAATCTCCCCGCGCCATACCGGGCCAATCGGATTGCCGAGCACAAAACACGAAATGATGTCCGTACCGCCGGAAATGGAACAAAGGGCCACATCCGCCTTGATATGCTCGTAGACATAATCAAACCCCGCCTCTACCAGCGGCGATCCCGTGGAAAGGATTGTCCGGATACTGCCAAGGTCGTGAGTGCCGCGCGGGGCGAGCCCTGCCTTGTTGAGACTGTCGATATATTTGGCGGATGTGCCAAAGACGTTGATACGAACGTCGTCCGCGTAGTCAAAGAGCACGTTGCCGTCGGGATAGAAGGGCGAGCCGTCATAGAGCGCAAGTCTCGCACCGCAAGAAAGCCCGGCGACAAGCCAGTTCCACATCATCCAGCCGCAGGTGGTGAAGTAGAAGAGAACATCGCCTTCCTTAAGGTCGCAGTTGAGCCGATGCTCTTTGACTTGCTGCAACAACGTGCCGCCCGCGGAATGTACGATGCATTTGGGCGCACCGGTCGTGCCGCTTGAAAACATGATGTAAAGCGGATGCGAAAAGGGGAGCTGTGCAAAGGCGATATCGCGCGGCTCGTAAGCCTCAAGCAAATCCGGAAACTGCACTGCCTCTGGAACATCGCACGGCGCGCCGATGAAAGGTACGATGATGGTCTTCTCAAGCGAAGGGAGCGCGGCAGTAATCTCCTTGAGCTTGTCCCCGCTGGATAAGACCTTGCCGTTGTAACGGTAACCATCGCAGGCAATAAGGACTTTAGGCTCGATCTGACCGAAACGGTCGAGCACGCCGCGCACGCCAAAGTCGGGGGAACAAGACGACCACACCGCACCGATGCTGGCGGCCGCGAGCATTGAAACAATGATCTCGGGAATGTTCGGCATGAAGGCCGCCACGCGATCGCCGCGCTCTACGCCGAGGTCTTCGAGTGCTTGCGCGGTTTGAGATACCGCGCCGTAAAGCTCTTCCCACGTCCAGTCGCGCCCGCGCGTGCCCTCGCCGGAGAAAGTGAGCGCCACGGAGCCATCCTGCTTGCGGAGCAGGTTTTCCGCAAAATTCAGCGTTGCGTCGGGAAAGAACCGCGCGCTGGGCATTTTGTCGCCGTCCACCAGAGCCCGCTCCCCGCGCACGCCGACAATACCGGCGTCATCCCACAGGCTGACCCAGAACTCCTCCCGGTTCGCGACGGACCAGGCTTGGAGGTCTTCGTAAGTCGAAAGATCAGCCCCCCAGGTCTCGCGCACCCGCTCCATGAACTTGAGCAGATTGCTGGCCTTGACCCGTTCGCCGCTAGGGCGCCACATGGGATCGGACATGAGATTTCCTTGATTACTGCAGGCGCGCGCCGGTTTTGCGCCTTAGGGATATGATCTATCGCCATCCCGCGCAAGGCGTGGGCGAGGGCACCTTGCACTGCACTAAGTGCGCGAGAGGTTCGCCATCGGGATCATCGGAAGCTGGACGGGCGCGATCATCTGGATATGATCGCGAGAGCCACTTAGGAATTGATTGCCCCCACCCCATGCTCAGCGTTTTCGACATTTATAAGATCGGGATTGGCCCGTCGAGCTCCCACACCGTGGGGCCCATGCTCATCGCCAAGAGGTTCTTGGACGACCTCGCCGCGAGCCATGACATCTCACGCATCAACCGCGTTACTGTCGATCTTTACGGCTCGCTTGCCTTCACCGGGCGGGGGCACGGCACCGACCGCGCCATCCTTTTGGGCCTGATGGGATACATGCCCCAAGAAGCGGGCGCTGCAACGGTTGAAGCGGGACTTGGGAGGCTTGCCGACTCGGGCAAGCTCGCATTGCATGGCGGTGTGCTCATTGAGTTCGATCCGGCGGAGCATATCCGGTTCCGGATCGAAGACGAGCCGCTCGCCCATCCCAACGGGATGCGTCTCTCAGCCTATGACACCGATGGCAACGAGATTTGGGCCCAAACCTACTTCTCGCTCGGCGGAGGCTTTATCTGCCGCGAACATGAACTTGGGCAGGCTGCCACCACCCCTCGTCTAACCAGAGCCGCAATCCCATACCCCTTCGCCTCGGCGACTGAGCTTCTGTCGAAAGCAAACGGTGCGGGGATCACGATCGCGGATCTTGTTTTAGCCAATGAAGACGCCTTCCGGTCGAGAAAGTCCACCCGCTATCAGCTTGATGAAATTTGGCGTGTGATGAACTTGTCCATCGACCGCGGCCTCGGGGCGGAAGGAACGCTTCCCGGCGGTCTTAACGTACAGCGCCGCGCGGGGGAGCTTCACCAGCGCATTCAGGAAACGGGCGAGGGCGCCAATCAACGCGAAGCGGTCTTTGACTGGCTCAACGTCTATGCCATGGCGGTGAACGAAGAAAATGCCACCGGCGGCCTGGTCGTCACCGCGCCTACCAACGGGGCGGCGGGGATTATTCCCGCCATTATTCGGTTCTACTGCATGGATGAAGGGGCGGGCGGCGACGCCATCCACCGCTTCTTGCTGACTGCGGGCGCCATCGCCATGCTCTATAAAGCAAATGCATCCATTTCCGGCGCGGAAATGGGGTGCCAGGGCGAGGTGGGCGTTGCCTGTTCCATGGCGGCGGCGGGCCTTGTGGCGGCCTGGGGTGGCACCAATGAAATGGCTGAGCATGCCGCGGAGATCGGCATGGAACACAATCTTGGGCTCACCTGCGATCCGGTTGGCGGGCTTGTGCAAATCCCGTGTATCGAACGCAATGCCGTCGGCGCGGTGAAAGCGGTCAATGCCGCGCGCCTTGCCATGCGCTCGACCGGGCCGCACCGCGTGTCCCTTGATCAGGTGATTGCGACCATGCGGCAAACCGGGCTTGATATGAACAGCCGCTACAAGGAGACAAGCCAAGGCGGCCTCGCCGTCAATGTGGTGGAGTGCTGAGGCAGCGCTGACCATCTGGATTAAGCGCTCTGTATATTCGCGTTCAATTGGCCGAGTAACAGAAAGCGAATTGAATGAAGCTCGCCCTCGTCTGGTTCAGGCAAGATTTGCGCCTTTCCGATAATCCCGCATTCGATGCGGCGGTGCGCAGCGGCGCGCCGGTGGTGCCGCTTTTCATTCTGGATGACGAAACGCCCGGCGATTGGCGGCCGGGTGGCGCGAGCCGCTGGTGGCTGCATTTCTCGCTCGCGGCCCTTAAAGATGATTTGGCGCGGTTGGGCGCGCGGCTCATCTTGCACCGCGGAGACGCGCGGCGCGTGCTCTTCGACGTTGTCCGTGAGGTGGGCGCCGGCGCGGTTTACTGGAACCGGTGTTATGAGCCCTTTGCCACCAAACGCGACGAAGAGATCAAAGAGGCCCTGAAGGCGCAAGGCACCGAAGTGAACTCGTTCAACGGGTCGTTGCTCATTGAGCCGTGGGACGTGACCAGCAAATCAGGCAAGCCATTCCGCGTCTTCGCACCTTTTTGGAAGGCCGTATCCTCAAACCTGAAAGCGGTCCCGCCATTGCCCGCGCCGGATAATGTTCCGAGCCAACAAGGCGCTGCGCCTCATTCCGAGTCCCTTGAAGACTGGCACCTTTTGCCTCAAACCCCTGACTGGGCAGGGGGCTTGCGCGAAAATTGGTCCCCGGGGGAGGTTGGCGCCAAGAAAATGCTCAAGTCATTTCTTAGTGGGGCATTTGGTCAGTATGCTGAGGCGCGCGACCACCCAAGCCAGGAGCGCACGTCGCGGCTTTCACCCCATCTTCACTGGGGCGAGATCAGCCCGCGCCAAATCTGGCACGCCCTGCGCAATGCCGATCCGAATGCAGAGCATGTAAGTAAGTTTCAATCGGAGGTGGGTTGGCGCGAGTTCAGCCATCATTTGCTTTGGCAGTTCCCCGAGCTGCCTGAACGAAACTTGCGACAGGAATTCGATGACTTTCCGTGGACGGAGAATGAGGCGCATCTCACCGCCTGGCAAAAGGGTGAAACGGGCATTCCACTGGTCGATGCAGGCATGCGGGAGCTTTGGCACACAGGCTGGATGCACAATCGCGCGCGCATGGTGACCGCCTCATACCTGGTCAAGCACCTGCTCCAGCCCTGGCAGGCCGGCGAGCGCTGGTTTTGGGATACGCTGGTGGACGCGGACCTCGCCAATAATGCCGCTAATTGGCAATGGGTCGCCGGGTGCGGCACCGATGCGGCGCCTTACTTTCGTATTTTCAATCCGGTCGTGCAGGGTAAGAAGTTCGATCCGGATGGTGTCTATATCAAATACTGGGTGCCTGAGCTCCGGGACGTGCCCGCCAAGTCCGTCCATGCTCCATGGGAGATGACATCGCCGCCAAGCACTTATCCCACGCCGATTGTGGATCTAGCCAAAGGCCGCGCCCGTGCGCTCGCCGCATTCGAGACCATAAAAAACGCTTGAGCTTTCCCCCGGGGAAATCGGCCTCCGAGGGCAATCGCGCGTTCTAGTGCTTCGCCATCCCCATTGTTATAGTCCGCCAAATCCACCATGGGAGGTCCGCATGAAGACGCGCATAACAGAGATGTTTGGCATTGAGCACCCTGTGATCCAGGGCGGGATGCACTGGGTCGGCTTTGCGGAGATGGCCGCCGCCGTCTCGAACGCGGGCGGCCTTGGGATTATCACTGGGCTCACCCAGCGCACGCCCGAGGACCTTGCCAAGGAAATCGCGCGCTGCCACGAAATGACCGACAAGCCGTTTGGGGTCAATCTTACGTTCCTGCCTGCATTTACAGAACCTCCGTATCCTGAATATATCGACGCCATCATCGATGGTGGGATCAAGATCGTCGAAACTGCGGGCCGCAATCCGGAGGCCCATCTGCCAAAACTCAAAGACGCCGGGATCAAGGTCATTCACAAATGCACCTCCGTCCGCCATTCGCTGAAGGCTGAACGTATCGGCTGCGATGCGGTGAGTGTGGACGGGTTCGAATGCGGTGGCCATCCGGGCGAAGACGACATCCCCAACTATGTGCTGCTGCCGCGCGCGGCCGAGGAGATCAAGATTCCCTTTGTGGCCTCGGGCGGTGTCGGCACCGCCTCTCAGCTTGCCGCTGCCCTCGCGCTCGGCGCCGACGGCATCAATATGGGCACGCGCTTTATCGCGACGGTCGAGGCGCCGGTGCACCAAAACGTCAAGGACGCGCTCGTCAAAGCCAGCGAGCTTGATACGGCACTAATCATGCGGTCCTTGCGCAATACCGAGCGGGTGCTCAAAAACGCCGCGGTAGATGACATTCTCGAGATTGAACGCACCAAAGGCACCGATCTCGACATTATGGACATTATGGAGCAAGTGGCCGGCGTCTATCCCAAGATCATGAAGGACGGCGATATGGATGCGGGCGCCTGGAGCACCGGCATGGTGTGCGGTCTTATCCACGACATTCCCACCTGCAAGGAGCTGGTGGAACGCATCGTCCATGGTGCGGAGGAGATTATCCAAAAGCGTCTTGAAGCCATGGTGAGCTGACGGTGCGTCTCAGCAGTACCGGCTGGTATCTGGCAGGGTGATTATTCTATAACAACTGAACATTTGTTTGATTTGCGGGTGCACTTTTGGCTCTCCAAACTTTGTGTTTCGGAGGTGGATACAGAAAAGTCCGCCTCGAACCTATGGGCGCTAGAGGACAACATGCCACGACCAATTGCCGCTATCGTTGCGACCGTGCTCGTCATCGGGTTTGGCATGACCTCGGCCGTTTGGTCGCAAATGGGCTCTCACACGCCCGCCTACGAGTGCTGCAACGAGGAAGAGCTCATATACAACTCAGGCGGGGTTTTACTCGCTGGAGTACTCTTAACACCACGAGCAGATGGACCCTTTCCCGGGGCCGTAATCATTCAGGGCTCTGGGGACAGTGATCGTACAAACCTCTGGTCGCGGATCATCGCCGAGGAATTTGTAACAAATGGCCTAGCTGTTTTACTTACAGATAAGCGCGGTTCGGGCCGGTCCGGCGGGGATTGGCGTTTGTCTTCGTTTCAGGATTTGGCGGACGATTCCTTGGCGGGTGTCACGACTCTTAAAGCGCACCCGGCGGTTGGCAACTCACCTGTTGGGCTGATTGGCCTTAGTCAGGGCGGCAGGATTGCGCCGCTTGCGGCGTCAACCGGTGATGTTGCTTTTGTGGTGAGCCTTTCATCAGGTTCGGAGGTTGCTGACGTCACGCTGTTCCACGAACTTGAGCAGACCTATCGGCAGTATGGTCTCGGTGCGGAAGACATCGCGTTTTTGCAGGAACTCACCGCACTTTCTTTTACCTATCTTGAAACAGGGGAAGGGTGGGCCGCTTATCTTGCCAAGCGCGCTGAGATCGAAGCACGGTTCGGCGGAACGGCCGTTGCTTCTTGGCCAACCCAGCCAGATGATGATTATTGGGTTTTCTGGGGGCACATTCATGATTTTGATCCCATGCCGTACTGGATGGAGACGATTGCTGAACGGGGTATCCCTGGGTTTGTCGTAATGGGCCAGCTAGATGAATTCGATAATGTGCCGGTTGCGAGAAGCGTGGAACGCTTCGAGACTCTCCTTGGGGATGAGTTACTCTCGGTGAATGTCTATCCCGAAACCGGCCACAGCCTCTTCGATGAAGTGCGCAGGTCTGAGGGTGAACTTCAGCTGGTTGACGGATTACGGTCTGACTTACGTGATTGGATAGACGAACACGTCCACCACTAGGCTGGTTTGGTACCAGAATGCGTTGCCCCGGTCTAAACGGGAACGAAACCTACTTGAGATCGCGGATGATCGTTTTAGCCGCATTATGGCCCGGCGCGCCGGTAACGCCGCCACCCGGGTGCGCGCCTGAGCCGCAGAGATAAAGCCCCTTGATAGGCGTGCGGTAGTCCGCGTAACCGAGCATGGGGCGCGCTGAAAACATCTGATTGAGCGTCAGTGCGCCATGGAAAATATCGCCGCCGATGAGCCCAAACTCGCGCTCCAGATCGAGGGGGCTCATAATCTGCTGCGCGATAATGGCGTCGCGAAAATTTGGCGCGAAGTGGGTCACCGTGTCGATCACAAGTTCGGCGGCTTCGTCGCGCGCATCGTCCCATGAGCGCCCGTCGGGCAGCTCCGGCGCAAATTGCTGGCAAAAAAGGCTCGCCACGTGTTTGCCCTCGGGGGCGAGCGTCTCGTCCAAGGTCGACGGGATGAGGATTTCCACAACGGGCGCCCGCGACCAGCCATAGACGCGCGCATCCTGATAGGCCTGGTCGAGATAGTCGACCGTGGGCCCGATGATGATGCCCGCCTTGTGATGCTCGGCAGCCTCCTTGCCCGGCAGGCAGGTAAAGTCGGGCAGCTCCGATAATGCCACATTCATGCGAAACGTGCCCGAGCCGCACTTCCAATTGTCCATGCGGCGGCGAAAGTCGGGCGGCAAGGCGCCCGGTGCGTCGATCAGCTTTTGAAACAAGAGCTTCGGGTTCACATTTGCCGCAACGCTCCGTGCACGGATGGCGCGGCCGCTTTCAAGTTTGACACCGCACGTCTTGCCGTCCTCGGTGAGTACCGCCTCAACCGGCGCGCCGACAGAGATGGAAACCCCGCGCGCTTCGGCAACCCGGCGCATGGCTTCGGTAATGGCACCCATGCCGCCGATGGCATGGCCCCACATGCCTTTGTTGCCGTTGATCTCGCCAAAGGCATGATGCAGAAGCACATAAGCGGTGCCTGGCGTGTAAGGGCTGCCGTAAAACCCGACAATGCCGTCAAAGGAAAATGCGCCGATCACCTCGGGGCTTTCGAACCAACGGCCTAGGAACTCCTCTGCCGACAGGGTGAAAAGGTCCAGGAGAAGGCGCTGGTCCTCGCGCTTGAGCCGGTTGAGCCGCCCGCCGAGCCGGAGGGCGCGCCACAAGTCCAAAAGCCCGCCGCCGACATTGGGGGGGCTCTCTAGAACGAGACCGCGGAGCGCGTCGGCGGCAACCTCGAGCGCCGCGTAGAAGTCTTCCAGATTGGCCGCGTCATGAGTGCTGATCCGTGAGAACGACTCTTGCGCTTCTTCGAGGCCGAAAGGCAGTTTCAGATAGCGCTTGTTGTCGATGGGCCAGAAATTCGCAATGGGGCGCTGAACAATTTTGAGGCCATTGTCATAGAGATCGAGATCATAAATGACCCTGGGATTGAGCAGGCTGACCGTGTAAGACGCCACCGAATTGCGGAACCCGGGATGGAATTCCTCCGTAACCGCCGCGCCGCCGACAACGCCACGCCGTTCCACTACTTTGACTTTGAGGCCCGCCTCGGCGAGATAGCAGGCGCAAACGAGCCCATTGTGGCCCGCGCCGACAATAACGACGTCGTAGTCGGGCTTGCTCATGTTTGGTACCGGGCCTTGGTCAGCGCCATGCGGAGTTCATCATCCATTGGATGTTATCTGCAGGCCACAATAGGCGAGACCGCCGCCGCGGCGAACCTTTTTTACCGGGGCCGCCCGGTCAGCGTTCGAGGATCAGCCGCGCGACCCAGGCGCCGTCTTCCTCAAGGGGGAACACTGTATCTTCCAGCACGAACCAGCGGTATTGGAGCGAGATGTCCATTGTGCGGGCGGGCGTGTTGCCGGCGAACCAGTGGCGCAGTGTCAGCCCCACGCCCGCTTCACCCAGGGCGTTATATTCGAATTCGTCCTCGCTATAGCGGAGCGCCGCGACACCGTGGGGGATGAGGGCGATGCGCTCACCGATAGGAATGGCCGCGCCGAAAAGGGTTTCGCCGCTGGCGGAGATGTATTCAGGGTCCTCCGGAATCCAGGCCGCGTCCAGCCGTGTGTGGGCGACCCACCAAGGATGGTCCGCCGTAAGCCATGTATTGCCCGCCTCCCAATTGTAGGAACCCGAGAAGAGCCAGCCTTCAAGAGCGTCTTCGCCAATGGGAATAAGGCGCTCTCCACGCACCACGAGATCAAGGAACCCAAACGGGCGGAGGCTCAGACCGACGCCCCCTTGAAGCGTGTCCTCATCGACTTTGACGCCGTCGGTTTCCAGCGCGCCAAACACCCGGGCGAAGAGCGCCACGTCGTCCGCGCGTTCGCCATCGCGCCAGAAGGGATGCCAGCCGAACTCCGCGCCCACATGGGGCTCGTTCAAATCCGCTTGAGGTACGGGTGTGGGGATTGTGTCGTTAGTGCGAAAGAGGGCCGAGGCGCTCACATATCCGTTGGGGGTGCGCAGCTCCGGCGGCGCTTGTGTTCCTTGCACCGTCTCAGGACCACCCTCGGCAGCCGGTACGGGATCGCCGAGCCGTGCGATCTGCTGCGATATGAACTCCCGCACGCCTGACCCCATGGCCGCACCGCTTGCGCCGGCCCATTCGAAGCCCTCAAGGGCAAGATCAGCATCGTCGGTTGCGAGGTAACAATTCGCGCGGGCGATCAGGAAATGGATATTGGCGCTTTCATTGAAGGCGACCTGAAACATCCCGTCAGCCGGAAAGCACTGGCGCTCGCTTGCAAAGTCATGGCCGATCTGGCCGAGCCGCAAGGCTGGCGGATGGCGCTCGGGCTCAAACGCAAGGCAGGGCTGGGCCGCCGCGCTTATAAACATGCCAAGCGCGGTGACCGAAATTGCAAGACTGTGACGGCCGCGTTTGCGGCTTTGGCGCCCTTGCAGCAATTGACCCATCGGATGGCGCGAACATCCCGGGCGCACCCGGCGCGCAACCACCCCCTTTGTTTCCCGGGGTAAACCTCTTCCCCCCTCGCTTTTACGGGACCAAGGTTGCAGCCTTGGTTAACGAATGAACTAATAGGGAAGCCGGTCTTTTAGGAATCTGTTAACGATTTGCGCGCGGGCGTCCGCCAGTCACAAAAGGAAGAAGGTGAGCAAGTGAGAATTGCGACATTCAACGACGAAAGCGGTCAGCGGATCGGCGTCGTCCGCGGCGATACCTTGGTTGATCTCAGTGCCGCCGCGCCTCATTTGCCGCGGGACATGATCGGGTTTTTGAAAGCGGGAGATCGGGCGCTTGAGGATGCGGAAAAGGCGGCGCGGGAGGCCGGCGCCGCGGTCCCGCTTGCCGGTGTGACGCTAAACGCGCCAATACCTCTTCCAGGTAAAATCCTTGCCATTGGGCTCAACTACGGCGAACACATTGCAGAGACCGGCCGCGAGCCGCCGGAGGTTCAGATCTGGTTCAATAAACAGCGCAATTGTGCGAACGGCCCTTTTGCGCCCATCAACATGCCGTCGGTATCTCAGGCGCTGGATTATGAAGCGGAGCTTTGCTTTGTGATCGGTAAGCGCTGCAAACACGTCCCGTGCGAGCGCGCCCATGAAGTGATCGGCGGGTTCTTTTGCGGCAACGATGTGAGCGTGCGAGATTGGCAGCGCCGTTCACCCACCATGCAGATGGGCAAGTCGTTCGACACGCACGGGCCCATGGGGCCGTGGCTCGTAACCCCGGATGAGGTGGGCGATCCGCACGACCTTGACATCAAATGCTGGGTCAATGGCGATCTGCGGCAAAACTCAAATACCCGGCATATGATCTTTGACTGTTTCGATCAGATCGCGCATTTGAGCCAGGTCTTTACCCTTGACGTGGGCGACGTGATCTTTACCGGCACGCCCGACGGCGTGGGGGTGGCGAAATCGCCACCGGAATTTCTCAAAGTTGGCGATCGCATTCGCATCGAGATTGAAAAAATCGGCGCAATCGAACACGAAGTGGTGCCCGAACGCGCCGATACAATTATTGAGTAAGTGCCGCTCGTTTCGTTAGACAATGGCGCGGCAAACAAACTCGCCGTCTCCGGTGTAGGTTTGCAGGCTTGCTTCGAACTCGCCATCAAGATCGAGCATGACCTCCGATAAAAGCGTCGGCCCTTCCAGTGCGGGTTCGAACTCCCCGCTCTGCGTGATTTGCGATGTGCCTCCGGGGCCGGCTTGGCGCAGGTTGAATACGTATTCGCCGGCGATGCCTTCGGCGGCGTAGGCGGTCAGGTACGTGCCTTCGGTGCTTTCATCGAAGTAGATCGCACAAAGCTCGGGTGCCTCTTCCGCGTACTCTGCATCCGCCGCAAAGGCCGCCCGGTCTGCTGACGCGAGGGCGGCGATAAGGGCGAGGGCGGTGTAGATCGATCCGTACATGGGTGTGCCTCCTTCGGGTTGGGGGAGAGGCTTTGATGGCCTCTCCCACGTTTTTCCGGGTTAGAACCCGCCTTGGATGACCAGCATCACATTGCCGTCGCCAACTTGGCGGACTTCGGCGAATTCACCGTCGCCGACCTGAATGATGCCAAGGGCATTGTTGCTGCCGTCCTGGGTAGCAATGGCGTCGTGGTTTGAGCCGATTTGCGCGACACCGACAAGGTTACCGTTGCCGTCCTGAACGACCGTGGCATTGAGGTCATCGCCGTACTGGCCAATGACGGAGTCGTTGTTACGGCCGTACTGTGCAACGCCTGCGCCGTTATACCGGCCTTCCTGAACGATGGTCGTGCCGTTGCGGCGGCCGCGTTGGTTCGTAGCTACACCGTTACGGCGGCCCCGTTGCGTGATGGCCGTACGGTTCCCGCGGCCACGTTGCTGAGCTGCTGCGGCATTCCTGCGGCCCCGCTGCCAGGTCTCGGTAACATTCCGCCGGCCCCTGTGCACCGACCGGACATAGTTTCGCGATCCATGCTGATTAAGCCACGCTTCGTTGTCATAACCTTCCTGTATTACGGCCATCTCATTGGCCCTGCCGTTTTGCTGAATGTCCATTCTGTTCTGCCCGGCCTGGGCCAGAGACACGCTGCCAAGCGTTGCGACAAGCGCAAAGGCGCTGGCAAGGATAACGCGACGATACATATTCATTCTCCCTATCACTGACGCCCCAGCGCCTTTCTGCGCCTGCCTGTGCGAAGAATTAGCGCGTGCCAGATGAGCGGTGGATGAACCTGCGTTTCAGAAACGTCTCGATTGGATCGCGTTTTCGTGATCGGGCGGATGACAAGCACGGTGGGAGGAACTAGAACGGCAGTGATAATTGTCGCCGAACACATTGGAACAGCAATGACCGACGCCGTTGAAGACCTTCTCCAGATCCTCGATCTTGAACAGATCGAAGTGAATATTTTCCGCGGTCACAGCCCGGATGTGACCTGGCAGCGTGTTTTCGGCGGGCAAGTGATCGGCCAGGCGCTGGTGGCGGCCTACCGTACGGTGGAAGACCGTTTTTGCCACTCGCTTCATGCCTATTTCATCCGGCCAGGCGATCCGAAAGTGCCCATTCTCTATGAAGTGGACCGTGCGCGTGACGGGCGCAGCTTCACTACGCGGCGGGTGGTGGCTATCCAGCACGGCAAACAGATATTCAATCTCGCCGCGTCCTTTCAGGTCGAAGAAAAAGGATACGAGCACCAATTCGATATGCCCGACGTGCCCGGCCCTGATGACGTGCCGAGCGAGCGGGAGCTGCGGGAAAAAGTCATTTCAAAACTGCCGAAAGATGTGGCGGCCCATTTCAACCGGCCGCGGCCCGTAGAGATCCGGCCCATCGACCAGCCCGATTACTTGCGTCCCGAAAAGCGGCCGCCCTTTCAGAACATCTGGTTTCGTGCGCGCCGGGATGTGGGCGATGACATTGCCACAAACCAATGCGTGCTGGGTTATGCCTCCGATATGACTCTGCTTGACACTTGCGTGCGGCCCCACGGGGTGAATTGGCTCTCGGGCAAGGTTCAAATGGCAAGCCTCGACCATGCCATGTGGTTTCACGGAAGGTTTCGCGCTAGCGAGTGGCTGCTCTACAGCCAAGATAGCCCCAGCTCCTCCGGCGCGCGGGGGCTCAACC
Source organism: Alphaproteobacteria bacterium (assembly GCA_028280665.1). Taxonomy (GTDB): domain Bacteria; phylum Pseudomonadota; class Alphaproteobacteria; order JAJFIK01; family JAJFIK01; genus JAJFIK01. The sequence continues at coordinate 1,760 of JANQLJ010000119.1, read as the reverse complement.
GGGGCAGCATTTTCACCGAAGATGGACGGCTCATCGCCTCGGTAGCGCAAGAAGGATTGATTCGGCCTACGCGGCCGCGGACCTCATAAGCCGAACAAGGACCGCATATAGGGCGTTAGCAAACGTCCTTCGGGATCGAGCGCCTCACGCACGTCGAGAAAGTCCTGCCAATGAGGGTAGAGGCTCGCAAAGTCCGCGGCGCCAAGCGTGTTCATCTTGCCCCAGTGGGGGCGCCCATCATGGCGGCGGAAGATGGGCTCAACAACATCCTGGATGGGCTTTGGGTCTTCCTCGAAGTAGCGGTGGATGGCGATGGAGCACCTTTCGCCGCCTTCAAACGGGCTGAGCCACGCATCGTCGCCTTTGATGTAGCGAAACTCGAAGGGAAAGAAGACCCGCACGCCGGCACGCTCGACCGCGCTGACCACCTCTCTGAGGCATTGCTGCGCGGCGTCCACGGGCACGTGGTATTCCATCTCGTTGAACCGTACGGCGCGCTCGGAAGACAAAACCCGCCAATAGGTATCGACCTCGCTGGCGGCTCCCGTTCCGGTCATGAGCCTTCGCGAAAGGAAGCGCCGCAGGGGAGGCGCCCACCAAGTGAGCGATTCGAGCATACGAAGATCGGCCATGTCTTTGTTGTCGTCACGGTCAGGGTCGCGCCACACAGGGGCTTCGGTTTCATCATTGGTGATCACCAGCGCCATGCCCGTGTAGGGAAGATAATAAAATTCCCAATGGCGGTGTTCGCGCGCAAGTTCGGGCGCATTGGCGATGACGTCCTCGATGGGTTCGAACCATTGCGATTTGCGTAAACGGTGCAAGGGCCGGGTTTGGGATTCGATCTCGGTGAGAATTCCAAGCGACCCCAAGGAAACTTGCGCTGCTTTGAAGATATCGGAGTTTTCCGTTTCGCTGCACCGGATAAGTTCGCCACTGGGCGTGGCAAGGGTCAGTCCCGTTACAAAGCCGTGGAGGGCCATGAGGTCGATCCCCGTGCCATGGGTCGCGGTCGAGATCGCCCCGGCGAAGGTTTGCTTGTTGATGTCCGGCATGATTGGCAGCGCGCGGTTTTCATCTTCGAGGGCTTGTGCCGCATGAAAAAGCCGCGTGCCCGCCTTGAAGCGCACCGTGCCCGTCATCTCATCGAAGTGGTCAAGCCCCGCGATGCGGTCAATACTCAACAGAGTCCCGTCCGTCGGCACTAACGCCGAAAACGAATGCCCGGCGCCAACAGGGCGAATGGGGGCGGGCAGTTGCGCCATTGAGCCGGCAAGCTCATCCACACTTGCGGGCGCAAACACGCGCGCGGGCGTGGCGCTGAGATAGCCCGACCAATTGCTCCACGCGATGTCGCGGGTCTGTGCGTCCGCTTCGCGGATCAAGCCGCGCGCGGTGCCTGTGAGCCCTGCGGCGGCCGCGCTGACAGCGCCAAGGGCCAGGGCTTCGCGGCGTGTGAGCCTCATTCGCCTGCATCCGCCGCCATGAAGACGATCAGATCCTGAAAATCCTGGCGCGTGCAATCGGGGCACATACCAAGCGGCGGCATCCCGTTGTGGCCGCGGATCGTGTGATCGAGCAGTACATCCATCCCTTGCATCATCCGGGCGCGCCAATCCGCGCCATCGCCGGTCAGGGGGGCGCCAGTGCCGGATACGCTGTGGCAGAGTTTGCAGCTGCGGTCATAGGTTTCAGCAAGGGTAGGGTCATCGGGGGCGAGGAGCGCGGCGCGCTCGGCGATCCTCTCCATTTCCGCCTCG
>JANQLJ010000118.1 GCA_028280665.1 Alphaproteobacteria bacterium | reverse complement strand
TGGGTGTGGGCGCGGTATAGCCCGCGTCCGCAATAGCCTTGAGCACCTTCTCGCCAAGGCCGAGGTTTTCGAATGTCATGTAAACTCTTGTTGTTACGGCGTTACTTGCAAGGAAGGGCATTTGCACCGGGCGGCCGGCGGATCCGGCTTCGGTGCTGCACGCGCGCCGCCGCTTCCCTTGCCTTTGAGAAGGGCGGGGTGCCATGCCCCCTGCCGCCGCGCCCATCGCGACGGGCTCATCAGATGGCGCGGAACATAAGGTTTGTTCGGGCAAAGTCAATCTGCGCCGTTAACCGCCCCATTTCCGCTCTATTGGGCGGGCAGCCTCGTATGGATAGGATATGGGTAGGATAAGCCCATGAGAATGAACCATTTTCTTGCTCTGGCGATTGCGGCGCTTCTCGCGGCTCCACCCGCCTGGGCCGAGACCACTACGTTTGAAGAGCCCATGCAGGGGCGCTTCCGGCTCGATTATTGCCGCTACGCGGGCCAGGACTGCGGTGTTGCGGCCGCCTTCGCCTGGTGCCAGCAAGAGGGCTACCGCCAGATCGAAAACTATCACGGTGAGCGCGACCTGAGAGACACCCAGCGCGTAGGTGATGAGTCCACATGCCGGTCGAACCTTGGCGAGACCTGCGACGGCTTTGCCTTCATCACCTGCAGCCGCGACGGCCCGCCGCGCGCCATTGAGACCGGCCCGGGCTCGATCAATTATCCCGCGCGCCCGAATACAAGTGGAGGCGACGAAGGCTAAAGCGCCACGTGCTCCACGAACTCGGCGTTTTCCTGAATAAAGCGGTAGCGCAGCTCGGCCTTCTTGCCCATCAGGCTTTCGACCATGTCCTGGGTTTCGCGCTCTTCATCGTCGGGGATTTCCACCCGCAATAAAGTGCGTTTGCCCGGCGCCATGGTGGTTTCCTTGAGCTGGCGCGGCATCATCTCGCCAAGGCCCTTGAAGCGGCTGATCTCCACCTTTGCGCCTTTTTTGAATTCGGTTTCGAGCAGTTCGTCGCGGTGCGCGTCGTCGCGGGCATAAAGCGTCTTGCCCCCATGGTGCAGACGGTAAAGCGGGGGTAGGGCGAGGTACAGATGCCCGTCGCGGATCAGCCCCGGCAGCTCTCGGTAAAAGAATGTCATGAGCAGCGAGGCGATATGCGCGCCATCCACATCCGCGTCGGTCATGATGATGACTTTCTCATAGCGCAAGTCTTCCTTGCGGTATTGCTCTTTCAGCCCCACACCAAGGGCCTGAATAAGGTCCGCGAGTTCCTGGTTCTGATGGAGTTTTCCGGCGCTGGCGCTCGCCACGTTGAGGATTTTACCGCGCAAGGGCAGGATCGCTTGCGTTGCCCGGTGGCGGGCCTGTTTGGCCGAGCCGCCTGCTGAATCCCCCTCCACCAGAAAAATCTCCGTCCCCTGACGGTCTTTCTGGGTGCAGTCGGCGAGCTTGCCGGGCAGGCGCAGCTTACGGGTTGCGGCCTGGCGCGAAACTTCCTTTTCGCGCCGCCGTCGGCGGCGGTCTTCGGCGCGTTCGACCACCCAGTCGACAAGAGCGCCGGCCTGTTTCGGGTTTGAGGCGCG
>JANQLJ010000105.1 GCA_028280665.1 Alphaproteobacteria bacterium | reverse complement strand
GACAACGTGACGGCCGTGGGTCAAAACATTGACATTGGTGACGCTATCGACAACGCGGTCGCGATCGGCCAGGCGGCGGATGTCACCGCGGATGACGGTATTGCCGTTGGCCAGGCCGCGGCGGCGAACGGCAATACCGTCATCCGCGGTGACATCCGCCGCCTGGCCGATCGCGACCGCGTTGTCGATAGCGTCACCAATGTCAATGTTTGACCCACGGCCGTCACGTTGTCCGCACCAATGAAATTGGCCGCACCGATGGTGGTGCCTTGGCCGATGGCCACACCGTTGTCCGAGAGGCTTCCGATATAGGTGCCCGCGCCTACCGCCGTGCCGTTGGCGGCGTTCACGACGGCGTTGTTGCCAACGGCGGTATCGCTTGATTCCCGCGCGCGGGCGTCATTGCCCACCGCAACGCCCGCGTCACCGGCTTCGCCCGCGCCCGCGCCAAGGGAAACGCCCGTGGCGGTCACCGCGGCGGTGCCAAGGGCCGTGCCGTTAACGCCGGTGGCGGATGCGCCGTTCCCGATGGCGATGGCGGAAACATCGCCGGTGGTCGCGAGGGCCCCGCCGTTACCAGCGCCTGAGACCGCGCCGCCGCCAACGGTGATCCCGTCGTGGTAGGTCTGACCGTCAGGGTCACCGAGCCAGATCGCGCCGCCGTGCGCCGAAACACCTTGCGCCGCATGGACCTGATTAGCGTTCACATTGCTCGTGACATTCACATTTGCGTCGACGCCGACATTGTTGTGGAAGTGCGAGGCGCCGGTCACGTTCACGCCGCCCCCGGTCACCGTGATGGTACCGGTGTTGGTCTGCTCACAATGGGGAAGCCCGTTCGCGTACTCGTCAAGATTATGCTTGTCCTGGTTGAAGACCTGACCCGCGATCTCAGAGGCAACGCCCGTGACGGTGGCGCCGGCGCCGACGATCTGGGCGGCCAAGGCAACCGACTCCACCCCGGATGTTGTGGCCAGGGTTGCATGGATTGGGACCGCGCCTGCGGATGTCCCCACAGCGGGAACGTCTAGGGCGTGCGCCGCCCCCAAGCCGACATGGGCCGCGGTGCGGGCGGCCGACGCCACTTCCTGTGCGATCAAACCCGTCACATCAGCCGCCGCGCCCACTGCATTGGCGGCAAGGCCGACCGCGTCCGCGGTCAGGGCTTGCTGTTCCAGGGAAAAAATCTCGGTGGTGTATTGCTGCGCACAACCCCCGGAGCCAACCGTTGTAAGGGCCGGCGAGGACGTAATTGTCGGCGCGGGCGCGGTCGGCGGCGTCATGGGCGTGCTACTGTTAGGACCGGTTGCGAGCGCGGGCGAGCTTAAGACAAGCGCCAAGCCCGTCACCAACGCAACATCGCGGAACCTCTCCCCCCGCGCAAATGCCCCATGCATGAGGGTAAGCCGAACACCAGACGAATTCATGAAAGCAGTCATGATCAAAGCGCCCCACCTTTGCGGCTGTCATCAGCCGTCTAGTTTCCTTGGGTACCCTTTTCCTATGATTCGCCTATTAGGCAGCCCTCTTCGTGGCTCCTGATGCCTTCCGGTTGTTCAGTTTAGCCGCCGCCGATTCTGGTCCGGGGGCTCCAAAAAAGGCCGGAAACTCAAGCGTTTCGGGCGGCGGGTGGTGGTTTGCGGCCCGTTCGGTTCAGTGCACTGAGTGACACCAGCCGCCGAGAATCTAAAAAAATGGTGGCAGTGGAATGGCGCTCAACCCTCGCCGTAGTCGTACCCGAAGGAATGCCGCAGGTTCCGCCGCACGACATCCCGAAAATGCGCGCCATCGTCTCCGGAAAAATAATCCGCCCACGTTACTTCTTCGCGCCGGACGATGCGTTCGGGAAAGTCAGGGTCTGACTTGAGCGACATGGCATCTTTCGATGCCGCCCCTACGGCGCGGGCGATCACGTCGTGGGAAATGCGAAGGTCGAAGTGCCGCAGTATACATTCGATATTGGCCGCCGAGTTGCTGCGCAGGTCTTCATAGCGCACGCTAGCAATCTCGTTTGGCATCCGGTTTGCGCAATCGCCCCATCGGTTGAGAAAGCGGATGTACCACCATATGTCACAGCGGATGCCCTTTTTGCCCCATGGTAGGCGCAGGTACTCCGGCCAACTGATCTCATAAGTGTCCTTCCATTTCTCATAGTGAGAGATGAGAACATCGCGAAGATCGCGCACCAGTACCATGACCGGCGGGTAGGTGCCCGGGCGCAGCGGGCCCATACCGTACCCGACGCCGGGGATGCTGTGGCTGCTGATCAGCCTTGGCAGGCCCTTAAGGGGGCGCACGTTCTTGGGGTTGCCGATGAAGGCATTGGTGGCATCGGCGTTGAAATACTCCGGCGGCTCGATGTTGTAGTGCTCGGCCAGCGCCAGGCAGATCATGTATTTGACCCAATGGGTGCCCGAATTTTTACCGGTGGCGAGGTGGCCCTGGTAGCCCGGGAACTTGAGCCAGTAGAGATTGCTCAGCTCCTTGCCCCAGGCGTGGAGTTGAAATTTGACATCCCTCATGGACGGCAGCATAGGTGCGGCGGGCGGGGGCGGCTATAGTCGCTCCCAATCCAGCTCAATAGGGGGTTACCAGTGACCATCAAAGCCAAATTGAATGATCCGGACCTGCTGCGCGAAGCCGCATTCATCGAGGGAGCGTGGGTGACGGGCGAAAGCACCGATCCGGTCGTAAACCCCGCCACCGGCGAAGCCTTTGCGGCAACGCCAAGTCTCGGCGCGGATGAGACCCGCACCGCAATCGAAGCCGCGCACCGGGCCATGCCCGCCTGGACCGCGCGCACGGCTAATGAGCGCAGCCTTGTTGTGCGCCGGATCGGCGAACTGATCCTTGAAAACACGGATGATCTCGCGCTGATCATATCGGCGGAAAATGGCAAGCCGCTGGCCGATGCGCGCGGGGAGGCCGCCTATGCCGCCAGCTTTTTTGAATGGTTCGCCGAGGAGGCCAAGCGCGCCTATGGCGACACCATCCCGGCCTTTGCTGCGGACAAGCGCCTGGTGGTGATCAAACAGCCTGTGGGCGTATGTGCGTCCATTACGCCGTGGAATTTCCCCCTCGCCATGATCGCGCGCAAAGCCGCGCCTGCACTCGCGGCGGGCTGCGCGCTAGTTGCCAAGCCCGCGCCGGATACGCCCCTTGCGGCCCTTGCGCTTGCTGAGATCGTCTCCCGCGCGGGCGTGCCGGCAGGGGTTTTCAACGTGGTAACGGGGGAGGCAGAGGGGATCGGCGGCGAGATGACCGCAAACCCGCTCGTGCGCAAACTCACGTTCACCGGGTCCACGGAAGTGGGCAAGCTGCTCTACCGCCAGTCCGCGGACACGGTGAAACGGCTTTCGCTTGAGCTGGGCGGCAATGCGCCTTTTATTGTTTTTGACGATGCGGACATCGACGCGGCGGTGGAAGGCTGTATGACGGCGAAGTTTCGTAACGCAGGGCAGGTGTGCGTTGCGGCCAACCGCATCTACGTTCAATCTTCCGTACACGATGCATTTGTGAGCAAACTGGCCGAAGCCGCCAAGTCGCTCACTTGCGGGAATGCGCTTGAGGGCACTTTCAACTTGGGTCCGCTGATCAATGAACGCGCCGTTGAAAAGGTCGAGCGTCACGTGGCCGACGCGGTGGAAAAAGGCGCGGCGGTGCATCTGGGGGGCAAGCGCGTCGGCAATGTGGGGACGTTCTATGAGCCGACGGTTATCTCAGACGTAACGCCCGATATGGCGTTTGTCGGCGAGGAAACCTTCGGCCCGGTCGCGGCAATCTCGCGCTTTAAGGATGAAGCAGGCGTCATTCGCCTTGCCAATGATACGCGCCACGGTCTTGCCTCTTACTTCTACGCGCGTGATGTGACCCGGGTCTGGAAAGTCGCCGAGGCCCTTGAGTACGGCATGGTGGGCATCAACACGGGCTTTTTGTCGACGGAAGTTGCGCCCTTTGGCGGGATCAAAGAATCCGGTATGGGGCGGGAGGGCTCGAAATACGGGATCGACGAGTTTTTGGAACTCAAATATCTCTGCTTCGGCGATATTTAGCAGCAACGCAGGGGCAAATGTGGCCGGCGATTCAATCGGACGGCAAAAGCCTAGGGGCCAACGATGCGCGACTCGATTTCATTCAAAAGTATTTCCAACGGGCGTTCCGCCACGTTTCCTGAGCAACGGCCTTGATTGTGACTTGCGATCTCTTGCGGCTGGGCTTCTTCGGAAATGATTGCAATGGGTTCGCCGCGCGCGACATCAAAAAACTGGATCATGCAGCGACTGGCGTAGGCTCGGCACCAGCCCCCGGCATATTCACCGACATCTCGATTCCTACACGACATCCATCCGAGCGTGCGCACATACGAGGGCTGATCGGCTCGATAGGCTTCGTTGAGAAGAAGATGAAGGTCAGCAATTGTTTGCGTCTCCGCATCGATGATCGCTATCGGTGGCGGCAAACTAAATTCAGGCGCATGGAAATCGCTTAGCTCCATCTCGGAAATCATCAATCCCAGCTCGTCGAAGTGATTTTGGAATGCTGATGCGATCGATGCATTGCGTTCCTCCAACTCCGCGACGATCTGTTCCTGCTGGCGCTTCTCGCGATCATTTAGAAACCCAAGGACGCCGAGCACCAATGCGAGCAGAATGACCAAGAGACATCCCAACCCTGCAATCGTCTCGCCTGTTGCCGAATCTTTTTGACCAGTCATCGGTACACTCCATTTGTCTACATACTAGCCACAAGCCTGAACATGACCAAGCTTGGCTGGATGCGAGTAGGCGGATAAATCTCTAAGAAAACTGGCTTTCGTCTCATGAACCAACTAAAGAGAGGCATCCAAAGCTGAGGTGGAAAGACACTCGCGAGAGGCTCGAAGAATTTCTGGAATCCAAGTATCTCTGCTTCGGCGACATCTGGGAGAGACTCGTGAGCGAACAGGACACTTGGAAACGCGCTGCGGCGGAGGCCGCCATCGCCGAAGTTCAAGACGGTATGACCATCGGCCTTGGCACCGGCTCCACGGCCAAGCATTTCGTCGACCTTTTGGGCGCGCGGGTCGCGGGCGGCTGGCAAGTGCGCGGGGTGCCAACTTCCGAGGCGACCGCCGCGCAAGCACGCGGCCTTGGCATTCCGCTCCCTGAGTTTCACGAGGTTGACGAAATCGATGTGACCGTCGATGGCGCCGATGAGTTCGATGGCGAATTGCGCCTGATCAAAGGCGGGGGCGGGGCGCTACTCCGGGAAAAAATCATCGCAGGGGCCTCCCGGCGCATGGTGGTGATCGCCGATGACAGCAAAGAAGTCGAAACCCTGGGGCAGTTTCCCTTGCCCATCGAGGTGGTGCCCTTCGGCCTACCGCTCACGGTGACGGCCCTCTCGAACGCCTGCCGGTTCGTTCTGGGCCGTGAGGTGGAGCTTAAGCTGCGCCAGGCAGAGGGTAAGGCGTTCGTCACCGACGGGGGGCATGTGATCATTGATGCCCATTGCGGGGCGATTGAACAGCCCGAAGCGCTGGCCATGGCGCTTGCGGGCATCCCCGGCGTGGTCGATCACGGGCTTTTCCTCGGCATGGCGGAGCTTGTGCTCGTTGGCGGGCCCGAGGGCGTGCGCCGCATAGGCGGTATGCCTGCGCGCCCGTAACGCCTGGGCTACACTCGCATCGAAGACCCGCGTGAGACCAAAGGAAGCGGAATGGCAAACTTCGATTACGACCTCTTTACGATCGGCGCAGGCAGCGGCGGCGTGCGCGCCTCGCGGCTCACCGCCGAAACCGGCGCGCGGGTCGCCGTGGCCGAGGAACACAAGCCCGGCGGCACCTGCGTGGTGCGCGGCTGCATCCCCAAGAAACTGTTTGTTTACGCCAGCGGCTTTGCGGAGGAGTTTGAGGACGCGGAAGCCTTCGGCTGGACCTTGGGGGAAGCCCGTCTCAACTGGCCCACCTTGCGCGATAATGTACAGAAAGAAGTAGACCGGCTTGCCCATGCCTATGAGCGCAATCTCAAGATCGCGGGCGCCGAACTCATCAGTGACCGCGCGATCCTAAAAGATCCGCATACGGTGCATCTGGTGAATGAAGGCCGCGACGTGACGGCGGAAAAAATCCTTGTCGCCACCGGTGGCTGGCCGCATTTCCCGGACGATATCGCGGGCATTGAACATGCGGTTTCATCGAACGAGATGTTTCTGCTCGACAAACTCCCCGAGCGCCTGGTGGTGGTGGGCGGCGGTTACATCGCCGTTGAGTTCGCCTCTATCATGAACGGGCTTGGCGTCGATGTGACGCTGCTCTACCGCGGGGCCGAGCTTTTGCGCGGCTTCGATCTCGACTTGCGGGTTATGGTCCGGCGCCAAATGGAGGCCAAGGGCATTCGCGTGATGATCGAGACGGATGTCAAATGCATCGAAAAACAAGGTGACGAGTTCGTCGTAGTCTCCAAGGCCGAGCGCGAGTTTCGTTGCGATCTTGTGCTTTACGCCACCGGGCGGCGGCCCAATACGGGCGGCCTCGGCCTTGAAGACGCGGGTGTTGCGCTCGACGCGCGCGGCGCCATCAAGGTGGACAAGTATTCGCGCACCAGCGTCGCCAGCATCTTCGCCATTGGCGATGTGACCGACCGCATGGCACTGACCCCCATCGCGCTGCGGGAGGGCATCTGCTTTACCGAGACGCACTTCAAAGAGAACCCCATGGAGATGGACTATCGCGACGTACCTACGGCGGTTTTCTCCCAGCCGCCTATCGGCACGGTGGGGCTCTCGGAAGAAGAGGCGCTTGCCGAGGGTTTTGAGATCGACATTTACAAAACCGCGTTCCGCGCCATGCGCCATTCCTTTGCCGGCCGGGATGAACAAACCCTGATGAAGCTGGTGGTCGATGCCAAAACGGACCGGGTGCTCGGCGCGCACATCATGGGCCATGAGGCGG
>JANQLJ010000063.1 GCA_028280665.1 Alphaproteobacteria bacterium | reverse complement strand
GGAAGGCTGCGGCGCCAATGGCTGCGAATACATGACCGGAGGCACAGTCGCGATACTGGGCGAGGTGGGCGATAATTTCGCCGCGGGCATGACCGGTGGCATGGCGTTCGTGTTCGACCCTGAGAAACTATTGCCATCTCACCTTAACCCCGACAGCGTCGTCGCGGTTGCGCTGCGTCCGGGCTATTGGGAGGAACAGCTCAAGGCCTTGATCGAAGAACACGCCGAGAGGACCGGGTCGGCACGGGCCCGTGACATTCTTGGCAACTGGGATCGCGCGAAATCACGCTTCGTCCAGGTATGCCCCAAGGAGCTGTTGGCGCAGCTCGACGTCACGTCTGCTGACGCCCCCGCAGGACGCGCGGCGGAATAGCTCCGGGCCCATTCCATCAGCCCTATGGCTAGTCTATGGCCAACTCACGGCCAGCCTATGGTCAGCCCGCCAAGCCGCCGCTAGACTGCGCGCCCATGAAGCTGCGTTTGATTCATTTCCCTCTTTCCCCCTTTGGCCGCAAGTTGCGCATCGCCCTTTCTGAAAAGGAGCTGCAGGCGGAGATCGAAGAGGCCGAGCCTTGGCAGATGGGCGCTGAGCTCACCGCCATGAACCCCGCCGGGACCCTGCCGGTCCTGGAAGTGGATGGCGAGACGGTGATCTGTCCCTCGCCCGCTATTTGCGAATTCCTTGAAGAGACGAAGCAAGGCGCGCCGCTTTGGCCGGAAAATCCCATGGACCGTGCCGAGGCGCGCCGTCTTGCCGCCTGGTTCGATGAGAAGTTTCACCGCGAAGTCACCGAACTCACGCTTTATGAGCGGGTCTACAAACGGCTGAAGCAGACGGGCCATCCCGACATGTCCCGTATGCGGGCGGGGTTTCACAATTTGCGTATTCATCTCGACTACGTGAGTTACCTGGCCGACCGGCGGCGCTGGCTCGCGGGCGATGACCTGACCTACGCGGATCTCGCGGCCGCCGGGCACATCTCAGCGGTGGATTATTGCGGCGATGTTCCGTGGGATGACTATCCCATCGCCAAGGATTGGTACATGCGCCTTAAGTCGCGGCCGTCATTTCGCCCGCTGCTCGCGGACCGCGTGCCGGGGATGGGGCCGGCCGATCATTATGAAAACCTCGATTTCTGAAACAGGCGCGAAAGACGCCATTCGCGCCAAGGCACTTTCATTGGGCTTTGACGCGGCGGGCTTCGCGCCACCTGCGATCGGCCAAGCGGGCACGCGGTTGCTGGAGTTTCTCGGCGAAGGCCGCCAAGGCACCATGAGCTGGATGGAAACCCGCGGCGAGCAGCGCGCCGACCCTAAAACGCTTTGGCCCGAGGTGCGCTCGATCCTGGTGGTTGGGCACAATTACGGGCCGGACCATGATCCCATGGATGATCTCGCATTCCCCAACCGCGGCATGATTTCCGTCTATGCGCGGGGCCGTGACTATCACGACGTTCTTAAAAAGCGCCTCAAGCAAATGGCGCGCTGGCTCGTGGAAACACATGGCGGCGAGGTCAAGGTCTTTGTCGACACGGCGCCGGTTATGGAAAAGCCCCTTGCCGCCGCCGCCGGGCTCGGCTGGCAGGGCAAGCACACCAACCTCGTTTCCACTGAACTTGGCTCCTGGCTTTTTCTGGGCGCCATTTTTTCAACGCTCACCATTGAGCCGGACCAACTTCACGATGATAGATGCGGCACCTGCCGCGCCTGTCTCGACATTTGTCCGACGGATGCGTTCCCCGCACCTTACCAGCTCGATGCGCGGCGCTGCATTTCCTACCTGACGATTGAACACAAAGGACACATCGCCCGCGAATTCCGAAAAGCCATGGGCAACCGCATTTATGGCTGCGATGATTGTCTGGCGGTGTGTCCCTGGAACAAGTTTGCGGAAACCGCGCGCGAAGCCGCGTATCACGCCCGGCTGGAACTCAAGACGCCTCAGCTTGCCGATCTCGCGGGTCTAACGGACACCGCCTTCCGCGAGGTGTTCGCGGGCTCACCCATCAAGCGCACCGGCCGCGACCGGTTTGTGCGCAATGTTCTGATTGCGATTGGCAATTCAGAGGATACGCGTTACGCGGCCCAAGCTGAGGCGCTTTTGGAGGATCAATCGCCCCTCGTGCGCGCCATGGCGGTTTGGGCGCTTTCGCAAATCTTGAGCGCTGAGAAGTTCGCGCATCTGCGCAAAGATTACATGGCAAACGAAACCGACGACGCCGTTCGTGAGGAATGGCAGGCCGGTTAAAGCCCGCCGGGAAAGTCGAGTTCATAAAGATAGGATCGCGCCGCCCGTTGCAGGTCGTCCTCGGCCTCCATTTGAAGCACGCTGATCCAATCTTCACGCGCAGCTTCTTCATCACCCGCCAGTAAATTCAAGACGCCCCGTTCCAAAAGCGCGGGGGCATAGTCTGAATCCGCATCAAGAACCCTTGCGATATCCTCTTGCGCGTTTTCGGTTTCACCGAGAAGGCGGTAGCTCGTTGCGCGTAAAGTAAGCGCATCCTTGGCGCCGGGCGCATAATCGAGAGCCCGCGTGAGGTCATCCACCGCCTCACGCCATTCATGATCAAGCGCGTGTGCCCGGGCGCGGTCAAAATAAATCTGAGCGGATATCCCGCTGCTCTCCACATTAAGCGAAAGGGCGGCATCCAGAGATTCAATACCTTGATCGGGAAAGCCTTCCATGATCCAGGCATTCGCCGCCTGAATAAGGATTTGCGCGCGGATGAGACCGCTGAGCCCGTTGTTGAGGTCTTGTGCCAAAGCGTCGAGCCGGTCGGCCGCATCGCCGTATTGCGCAAGCTCGATAAGCGCCAATGCCGAACAATGAATGGCGGGCGGCCCGCCGCCTTGGGCATTCCAGGCAAGCGCGCGGTCAAAGGCCATGACCGGGTCTTCTTCGATGGCGTTAAGGCAGAAGTCATAAGCGCCCGAGCCACCGAACCAGCGGTCGTCTTCCGTGGGCTGAGCAAGGGCCGTAGGCGCGGTTAACCAAAGAACTGCCGCAATCGCAGCCAAAGTGGACCCAAATGGGAAAGATGTGTAGGACTGTCCGTTCATCATACCCAAGTCTGGCAAGCGCAGCCGATTTGGCAAGTGAAAATGAAGTGATGAAATAAAAAGGATTCCGTGAGCTTATGAAGCGCGTCTTCTTTTTTGGATACGGCTATTCAACGAGGTTCCTTGCGCAGCTCTTGCGTGACGATGACTGGTCCATGGCCGGTACCACGAATTCGCAAGACAACGTCAAGAAAATGTGGGACCACGGCGTGGAACCGCATGTTTGGACCGGCGAAGGCCCGCTCGAAGCCCCTTTCCGGGTTATGAACCATGTAACCCATATCCTTCATTCCCTCCGGCCGGGCGCTAAAGGCGATGCGGTTTTACAGAACCACTTTCAAGTGCTTTCGAAAGTTGCACCGCAACTCAAGTGGTATGGATATCTATCGTCCGTGTCCGTGTACGGCGATACCAAAGGCGCGATAGCAACCGAGGACTATGAGCCCAATCCAATTTCACCGAAAGGCAAAGTCTATCTCCGCGTCGAAAACCGGCACAGGCAACTTCAAAAGAAGTTCGGCCTGCCGCTTCACATATTCAGAGTTGCGCCGGTTTACGGTCCGTGGCGGGGCGCCATTCAGCGCGCCGTGAAGGGCGAACCCCAGATCATTCACAAGGAAGGTCATAAGACAACGCAAATTCACGTAAGAGATTTGGCGCAAATCCTGAAGGCATCCATGGAGAACCCAAATCCGGGAGCCGTCTATAACTGTGTCGATGACTTGGCGACAGGCCCCGAGGTTCCTGTGGAATATGCATATGAGCTACTCGGAAACCCCAAACCCCCGGTAAGGAAATATGAAAGCGTCGAGGCCGAACTCCCGCAGCAGACAAAAACGATCTATACGGAAAATCTCTCCGCCTCGAACGAAAGAGTGAAATCTGAGCTGGGCATAGAGCTTCTGTTTCCCACCTATAAAGAAGGCTACACGTCTCTCGCCAATGCGCGCCTGCCGATGACAGAAAAGACTCAGGCCGATTGAGGGTCGACCTCCCAGCACATGGTCTCGACCATGTCCACAAGGCGGGCAAGGTTCTGATCATCAGAAAGCCGGTGGTCGCCGTCTTTGACCAGCGTGATTGAGACGTCGTCCGTCTCCAACTGGTCAGCGAAGGCAAGGGCGTGTTGCCACGGAACGTCCGGATCGCGCATGCCCTGCAAGATACGAACGGGGCAGGCGATGGGGATCGTCTTATCCATCAAACAATTCTTTCGCCCGTCTTCAATTAGAGCCTTGGTGATCGGGTAAGGGTCAAATCCGTATGCGGAAGGGCTGAGCCATTCACCCTTTTCCTCAATTGCCGTTTTCGCTTCATCGGAAAAGGTTTGCCACATCAGACGCTCGGTAAAATCCGGCGCGGGCGCGACAAACACGATTCCCTTGATGCGCTCGGGCCGCGCCAAGGCGACCAAGGCCGCGATCCACGCCCCCATGCTCGAGCCGATGAGAATCTGTTCGCCCTTCGCGACCTCATCCAGCACGGCGAGCGCGTCATCCCGCCAGCGGGTAATTGTGCCGTCTTTGAAATTGCCGCTTGAGGCGCCGTGACCGAAATAATCAAACCGAGTGAAGGGGCGTCCGGAGCCTTGCCCCCAGCTCTCCAAGGCCAGGACTTTCGAGCCTTCCATGTCCGACATGAACCCGCCCAGCCACAGGAGCCCCGTTCCTTCGCCTTTCGTTTGGTGGTAGGCGATGGCCTCACCGTCCGGGCGGGAGAGGCTTTCAGGCGCGGGTCTCGCGTGCGGTGCGTGGTCGGTCATTGGCGGCGGGCCCCGGTTGAGGTACGAAGAACAGGTGAATGAATCTACCAATACCTTGCGCGACGTTCCAGGACCCGGGCTCACCATCCTGCAGGTCATACCCGAACTGGATACGGGCGGCGCGGAACGCACCACGGTCGATATTGCGCGCGCCATCACCCATGCGGGGGGGCGGGCGCTTGTGGCAAGCCGGGGCGGCCGGCTTGAACGCCAATTGCGCGAATCCGGCGGCGAGTTGATCAAGATACCCGCGCATTCAAAGAACCCCTACAGCATTCTCGCCAATGTCATCCGCCTGCTTCACATCATCGAACATTTCGGCGTGGATATCGTTCATGCCCGCTCGCGCGCGCCCGCGTGGAGCGCGATCATGGCGGCACGGCTTTCCGGAAAGCCGTTCGTCACCACCTATCACGGCACTTACAATGCCCGCCTGCCGCTTAAACGGTTTTACAACTCCGTCATGGCGCGCGGCGATTTAGTGATTGCGAATTCGCGATTCATTGCGCGGCACATTCACGATACTTACGGCATTCCGGAACCCAATATCGTCACCATCCCGCGCGGCACAAACATGCAAGAGTTCGACCCTGACCGGGTCGAGCATGCCCGCGTCAAAGAAATGCGCGAACGCTGGGGCCTTTCGGTTTCACCCTCGGCGGATGAACGGGCGGTGGTCCTGCTTCCCGCGCGCCTGACCCGGTGGAAAGGCCAAACCTTGCTCATTGAAGCGGCGGCAATCCTAAAAGAACGGGGTCGTAGCGATGATGCGGTTTTCATCCTGGCTGGCGACGATCAAGGGCGGGATGCCTATTCGAATGAACTTTCCCGCATGGCGGACGCGCTGGGGCTTGCGGGGCGCGTGCGCTTAGCGGGCCATGTGGAGGATATGCCCGCTGCCTACATGGCGGCCGACATCATTGTCGCGCCATCGGTAGAGGCCGAAGCCTTCGGCCGCGTCGCGGTCGAAGCGCAAGCCATGGGGCGGCCTGTCATCGCGGCGGATCACGGCGGCGCCCGCGAAACGGTGGTAACGGCGGGGGACGATCCGGGTGCGGAGGGTCTCGCGACCGGATGGCGCATTCCGCCCGGCGACGCCAATGCGCTTGCCGACGTCCTTAGCGAGGCTATCGATCAGGGAATAGGCGGGCGCGCCGCCATGGGCGCCCTTGGGCAGGCCCATGTGCGCGAAACCTACTCGCTCGGGGAGATGTGCAAGCGCACCCTAGGGGTCTATCGCCGTCTGGCCGGGTCAGCCGCCAAACGGCGCATCGTGGCAACGCGCGGGCTCACGGGCCCTGAGCATATTCTGGTCATCAAGCTAGGCGCGTTGGGCGACTTCGTTCAGGCGCTGGGGCCCATGAAAGCCATTCGCGCCCATCATCCCGGCGCGCACATTACGCTTCTGACGACGCGGCCCTTTGCACCTCTCGCTTGGGCAGCGGGCCTCTTTGACGCCATTTGGATTGACGGGCGCGAACGCGCGCTGGGGCGCCACTTGCGCATGATCCGCCGCCTCCGCTCGGGCGAGTTTGAGCGGGTCTATGATTTGCAGACCTCCGACCGGTCGAGCGCGCTCTACACGCTGATGGGCCCACACCGCCCGGAGTGGTCGGGGATCGCGCGCGGCTGCTCGCACCCTCACGCGAACCCCGAGCGGGCCGGCATGCACACGGTCGAACGCCAGCGCGAACAGCTCGGTATTATCGGCATCGACAACGTGCCGCTGGCGGACCTTTCGTTTGCCCTCACCCCGTCGCGGTCGAACATCGCCGAATTGGGGTTCAATCCGCGCGGACAACCGTTTGCGCTGCTTGTCCCGGGCGGGTCGGCCCATAGGCCCGCAAAGCGCTGGCCGGCAAAACAGTATGGCTTGCTTGCAAGGGCCCTTGCCGAATGCGGTATTCGCCCGGTCTTGATCGGCACGGCGGCGGAGCGCGACGTGGCCGAGATTATACTAGGCGCATGTGTGAGCGCCGTGAGCCTGATCGACAAGACCGACTTTCTGCAGATCGCCGCCCTTGGCGGCCGCGCCCAACTTGCCATCGGCAATGACACGGGACCCATGCACCTGATTGCCGCCGCCGGCTGTCCCTCACTTGTTCTTTTCTCGCAAGAGTCGGACCCGCGCCGGTGCGCGCCGCGTGGCCGCATGGTTCATGTATTCGAAGCAAAGGACCTGGCCGCCGTGAACGCCGAAACGATCATCGCCAAGCTTGGCGAGACGGGCCTTTTGTCCGGCGCGCCGGTCGCCGCCGCGCAATGATCAAAAAATCATATGGTTCAGAACTTCGCCGGTGACAATGTCGCGGTGACTGACGCCGTTTTTCCAATCGTTTAACGCCATGACGTAAGGCACTTCGCCATTGTTTTTGATCCAGGTGTCGATGATGTAGTGCCGGTCATCGTCGGTGGTATCGATGACGGTCGAAACCGTGTGCGGCCAGAACCCGCGGGGACTCAGAGCTTCGGTCACGCGGCGGCCGGGGCGGTGAAACTCAAAAAGCCCATCATTGTGCATCAACGTGAGATAGGTCGCGGTGTTGACCATCTCATCGACGCAGTCGAGCTGGTTCGACCGTCCAAACCCTGAGAACGATCCGCCTACGTCGTTTCCTGTGTTGGCCTGATCGGCGACGAGCTGTTCGATACGGGCGAGGGCAAAGGCGATCTGCACACGTTCACCCTCAGGCGTCCCGGCTCGGCCCACGGCAGGCGGCTGGGCGAAGATATCGCGCACGCTTTGCCATTCCACCGTGGTGAGAGACACGTCAACTTCCATGTTGCAGCCATGGCGGAGGCAAACCACGAAGTTTTGCGGCGAGAGGTTTTCCCGCGGGTATTCATGGGTCAGCAGATAACTGATGTGGGAGCCCGGCATGACGCAGCCCGAAAGGCCGAAAGCCGTAACCACGGCCAAGATCGTTGCTTTCAACTTCACTTTTGCCCCTCCGGTCCTTAACCCTGCTCGCCGGACTTTAGCCCCCGCCCAGGCCCGCTTCCAGATCAAATTTCGGCAAAGCCCCGCCCTTGACGCGGCGCTTCTGGGTGACTATTACCCTAACGTCGTTAGGGTCTTGGGAATCTAGGGAAGGAAAGCGGGGGAGCGTGACCGTGCGCCTGATTTTGTGGGGTTTTGTCTCAGCCGCCGTCTGCGCCTTTGGCTTCGCGGGGCCGGCAGCTGCCGATGAGCCAGGGCTTGTGCCGTGTCCGGACCGAATCAGCGCCCGCACATTGAACGAGTTGTGCGGGACCGTACGCGTCCCCCGGGATCACTTCGCGGGCGATCAGGCGAGCTTCGAACTTGGAATTCGATGGCTTGAGTCGCCCAACGCCGAAGCCGCTTCGCGGCCACCGGTAATTTACTTGAATGGCGGGCCCGGCCTCAGCAATCTTGCCGCCGCGCCGCCCGAAGCGATTACATCGGAATTCAACATATTGCTTGTGGGTTATCGTGGCATCGACGGCGGGCCGGAGACCTCTTGTCCCAACGTGCCCGCCGCAATCACTGGCACGCGCCGCATCCTTGAAGATGGAATCGCCCGGCTGGAACAGGCGATCTCAACCTGCATAGAAGGGATAGAAAGCCGGTCTTTCCCCCCGCGCCTTTTGACCGTGTCGCAGACAATCCATGACATTGCGTTTGTGCAGGCGAGCCTGCGGATCGATCATGCGCATATACTGGCGGGGAGCTTCGGCACCCGGCTGGGACTGATCTACCAAGACGCTTTTCCGGATTTGGTGGGCCGCGCGGTGCTGATCGGCGCCAATCCGCCAGGGCATACCATCTGGCGTCCAGACGCCACCGACCGGGTATGGCAGCGCGTTTCGGTGCTATGTTCCAGAGACAATTGGTGCCGGGGCACGCCGGACGAGATCTATTCCGCTTTGCGCTACCGAGTGCCACAAGGAGGCTTCGCGGACCGGTTTATGGACACCGAACGCGCGCGCGTCATGAGTTTTCTACTTGCTTACGATGCCGAGATGATGCCGGTGGTGGCCGACATCTTCCTCAGTGCATCGCGCGGCGACCTATCGGGGCTTTACTTGCTGGCCCTGGCTCATGACTTGGGCCTCGAAAGCACCGGCATCCATTGGGGCCATTTTGTTCTGATAGCCGCGCAATCAGACTTTCAAGCAGACAGAGATTACTGCGCGGACCTCGCCCCCTCACGGTCTTTCCCTTATGGTTCGCCCCTCGCTCAATTGTTCTGGTGCGCCATGCCGGGTGATCAAATTCATCTCGACTGTGGGCGCTTTCGGAACCTCGCGCATTCCACTTTACCGACACTGCTCATTTCCGGCGAATTGGACGTCTCCGCCCCGTTTGAGCAAATCCAATCCCACATCCTTCCCAAACGCTCATCGAGCTGGCATTGGATCGTCGAGAGCGCAGGGCACTACAATCTTTACGGCTCTGAACTCATGAGCGCCGCCGCGGAGTTTCTGATTTCAGGAGAAGTGCGGCAACCGGCGTTTACTGTGACGCCCACTTTTGGTTTACCACTCGCGGTGACGTCGATGTTGTGGGCCGGGATCGGTCTCGCTCTCCTGGTTCTTGTTGGGCTCATTGCTTTAGCCCGTGCCTTTTTCCTCCGTATACGAAGAGCCGGAGCAAGACGTGGATAAAGACCTGAGCCAAAGGCAGATCGCCATCCTGGGCGCTGCGCGAAAACTTATTCAAGCAGACGGGCTCGCGGCCCTTTCCCTCAGGCACCTGGCGCGCGCGCTCAACATGAAGGCGCCAAGTCTCTACGAACACTTTAGCTCACGCGAGGTTCTGCTGGCCCATGTGCGGCGGCAGGAAGAGCGGGCGCTGCGCGATCACCTGGCAGAAGCGATTGCACCGATCCCCGGCCCCTTTGAACAGGCGGTAAGCATATTGCGCGGCTATCTCGATTTCTTTGAAGAGAGGGCAGACCGGTTCGAGATTCTCTTCGGCATTTCGGAAACTCAATACAAGGATATTAGCGACGCGCCAGCCGAAGGATCCTCGTATCATCTGCTGGTGGAGACCATGGCGGACCTGGCCGAAGCTCACGGCCATCCGGCCACAAAAGCCGGTGAATGGGCGTTCATCGCCTGGTCTTACGTTCACGGCGCCTGTGTCTTGCGCGCGGGCTACCTGAAACCGCTGAAAAAGGAGTTGGAGCCGTTTTTGGACGCCGGCATCCGCACCGTCATCCGCGGCATGATCTCCGGATAAAGGCCAAGCCCTCCCCCTTCTTGACTTAACCTTTAGGCCCCATAATGTGCGGAACTTGCTGCACTGCAGCGGTATTTGATTCGGACAACCGAGGAAAGGAGCCCGCGGAAACGCGAGAGAACCCCATGTCTAGCGCCAAGGAAAAACAAGTGTCACCTGTGAAGATCACCCTGCCCGACGGCAGCGAGCGGACCTTTGCGGGCACGACCACCGGCGCCGACATCGCGGTCGACATCGGCCCGGGCCTCGCCAAGGCGGCTCTTGCCACCGAGGTGGATGGGGAGGTTACCGACCTTTTCACGCCGATCTCGAAAGACGCGAACGTCCGGCTCATCACCGCAAAAGACGAGGACGAAGCGCTCGACCTTATCCGTCATGACTGCGCGCACTTGATGGCGCAGGCGGTGCAGGAGCTGTTTCCCGGCACGCAAGTCACCATCGGCCCCAATGTGGAGGACGGGTTCTTTTATGACTTTGCGCGCAACGAACCCTTTCATGCCGAAGACCTTAAAAAGATCGAAAAGCGCATGGCGGAAATCGTGGACGAGGCCCGGCCCACGCGCATGGAAGTGTGGCCGCGCGGCAAAGCCATCGAACACTTCAAGTCCATGGGCGAGACGTACAAGGCGGAGATCATCGCCGACCTGCCGGAAGACGAGCCGATCAAGATCTATTTCCACGGGCCCTGGCACGATCTCTGCCGCGGGCCGCATTTGCCGACCACCAAGCACATCGGCAAGGCCTTCAAGCTGACCAAACTGGCCGGCGCCTACTGGCGCGGGGATGCGAAGAACGCGCAGCTTCAGCGCATTTACGGCACCGCCTGGCGCGACAAGAAGGAGCTTGATGCTTATCTTCACCGCCTTGAAGAAGCCGAAAAGCGCGACCACCGCAAGCTCGGCAAGGAGATGGCGCTTTTTCATTTTCAGGAAGAAGCGGTGGGCCAGGTCTTCTGGCACCCAGACGGTTGGACGCTTTATACCGAATTGCAGAACTACATGAAGCGGCGGCTGATCGAGGAAGGCTATAAGGAAATCAAGACGCCGCAACTCATGGACAGGAAACTGTGGGAAGCGTCAGGCCACTGGGAAAAATACCGCGAGCACATGTTCATCGCCCATGTGGAAGATGAAGACCGCATCGTGGCACTCAAGCCCATGAACTGCCCTGCCCACGTGCAGGTGTTCAAACAGGGCCTTAAATCCTATCGCGACCTTCCCTTGCGCTTTGCCGAGTTTGGCTCATGCCACCGTTACGAACCCTCTGGCGCGCTGCACGGGCTGATGCGCGTGCGCGGGTTCGTGCAGGACGACGCGCACATATTCTGCACCGAGGATCAGATTCTCGAGGAGACCTCGCGCTTCTGCCGCTTCCTGCAAACCGTTTACACCGATCTTGGGTTTACCGACGTCGAAGTCATGCTGGCAACGCGCCCCGAGCAGCGCGTGGGCAGCGACGAGATTTGGGATAAGGCGGAGGCGGCGCTGGAAGACGCCGTCAAGCATGTGGGTCTTCCTTATACGCTCAATCCTGGTGACGGCGCCTTTTACGGGCCCAAGCTCGACTTTGTGCTCAAAGACGCGATCGGCCGGTCCTGGCAGTGCGGCACGTATCAGGTGGATTTCCAAACCCCTGGGCGGCTTGAAGCCACTTACATTGGCGAGGACAGTGCCCGGCACACGCCGGTTATGCTTCACCGCGCCATCCTGGGCAGCTTCGAGCGCTTTATCGGCGTTTTGATCGAGCATTATGCGGGCAAGTTCCCGCTTTGGCTCGCGCCCGTTCATGTAGTGGTGGCGACGATTACGTCCGACGCAGACGACTACGCGGGCGACGTGGTGGCCGCGCTCACCCGCGCGGGCCTGCGCGCCGTGGCCGACACGCGCAATGAGAAGATCAACTACAAAGTCCGTGAGCATTCGGTGGCGAAAGTGCCGGTGCTTTTTGTCGTGGGCAAAAAGGAAGCGGCGGAGACAACCGTTTCGATCCGCCGGCTGGGCTCTCAAGACCAGACCTCGAAGGACCTTGATGCCGCCATCGCCGCGCTCAAGGCCGAGGCGACGCCGCCCGATTTGGCGCGCTCATGACCGCCTACAAGGGACAATTGATCACAATTGTGCAAAATCCTCCCGGCAAGGTGGCTTTGCCGTCTTGCGGGGGGCACGCCCCCTTCATATTCTATAGAAGTAAAGGCGCGTGACGCCCGCCGCCCGGACCTTGAAACTGGAAAGAGGTTCGGCCCGGCGCCAACAAGGAGAGTATCGACATAGCACGTAGACCACACCGCGCACCGGCGCCTCAGCGAGACGAGGGGCCGCGCACCAACGAGCAGATCACCGTACCGGAAGTCCTGCTCATCGACGAAGAAGGAGAGAAACAAGGGGTCATCCCCATCGATGAAGCGATCGCCATGGCCGAGGAAGCCGGGCTCGATCTCGTCGAGGTTTCTCCCACCGCCAAACCACCCGTCTGCAAAATTCTCGATTACGGGAAGTACAAGTTCCAGGCCCAGAAGAAAGCGGCCGAGGCACGCAAGAAGCAAAAGACGGTGGACGTCAAAGAAATCAAAATGCGTCCCAACATCGACACCCACGACTATCAGGTGAAGATGAAGAAGATGCATGAGTTCTTCGAACAAGGCGATAAGGTTAAAGTCACACTCCGCTTCCGCGGCCGCGAGATGGCGCACCAAGAATTGGGGGTCGACCTTCTAAAGCGCGTCCAAGCGGAACTCGAGGACCTCGCCAAGGTCGAAAGCTATCCCAAGCTCGAAGGCCGGCAGATGATCATGGTGCTGGCGCCAAAGTAAGAACATCCTTGGATTGTGAAACTGCACCCGATTGACGAAACAAGCGGGTTGGCAGTATTGTCGGCCCGTCTTTCGTGGGGGTAGACAGGGTAAAGACGGGGCAGAGATGTTTCAGCATTGCCGGCAAAGAACGGTTTTCAGCATGGTCTTGGCCGTGCTGCTTGCCTTTGCCATCGGCCCTGGCCTTTCCTTGCACGCGCTGGGCGACATCTATCACGCATCCCATGCGGATCATGAGCACAATCACGACTTCACCGGCTTCGGTCTGGCAGGCTATGACAGCCACACTGATCATGACGGTCACCATGACGCCGAACATACATGCGTGCTCGATCACGAGCATGATAACAGCCATGCATCGAGCGGCTCTTCCGTCTATGTGTCAGCGGTGCCCGCTGCCGTTGACATGGCGTTTCACGTAACATCGGTTGCCTATGCGCCTGAGCGTAGAGAGGCACCTCCTTCCAACCATTTCTCGAACATCGACCGGCCCCCTCGCCTCGTTGCAACGGCTTGAACCGCCCGCGCCTTTAGCGCGGCTCACAACCGATTGCACTGGCGCGCTGACCGTGCGCCTTGAAACGAGGAACAGTACAAATGCGTTCAAAAACAGTAGTGATGGCGATTGCGGCGGGGTTGTTTACCTGCAGCTCCGCCTTTTCCCAAGAAAACGGCGATGACGAAGTTGAATACTTCATCATTACCGGTTCGCCCCTTGAGCAGACCGCCGCTGAAACAACGGCAACCGTCGCGACGGTCGACCGCGATGAGATCACGGAAGCTGGTGCGGTAACGCTGGGGGAATTGCTGGCCCGACAGCCCGGCATTCACCAATCGTCCTTCGCGGCGGGGGCAAGCCGCCCCATTATCCGCGGGCTCGATAATTTCCGCGTCCGGGTTCAGGAAAATGGCGTTGGCAGTCATGATGCTTCTGCGCTCAGCGAAGACCACGGCGTTTCCATTGACCCGCTCGCCGCCCAGCGCATCGAGGTGGTGCGCGGGCCCGCCACCTTGCGCTATGGCTCGGAAGCCATCGGCGGCGTTGTTAATGTCATCAACAACCGCATTCCGGATGCAGCGCCAGAAGGCGGTTATGATGTCGAAGCGTTCGGCATGTACACCACCGTCGATGATGGCTACCAGTTCAGCGGGGTTGCTGACTTTGGCGGCAACAGTTTTGCCGGTCACCTGGATGCCTTTATCCGGGAATCGGATGACTATGACATCCCTGGAGACGAGGGCACGCAGGAATCGACGTATGTCGAACAATCAGGCGGTGCCATCGGTGGCTCGGCGCTTTTTCCCAACGGTCACATTGGGGCAAGCGTTTCCTTCTTCGCAAGCGAATACGGCCTGCCTGGCGGACATGGTCACGGAGAAGAAGATCATGACGAAGATCATGATGGAGACGAAGAGCATGAAGAAGAAGGGCACGACGTCTTCATCGACATGCAGCAAGTGCGTTACCAGGTCGGCGGCCGCTTTGGCGGATTGAACGGCTTCTTCAATGAAGTGTCCTTTGCTGGTGGTTTCACCGACTACATCCATGATGAGATTGAAGTTGAGGATGGGGAAATTGGTGCGACATTCGACAATGAAGAATTAGAAGGCCGACTTGAAGCACTGCATGGTGCGATAGGGCCTTTTACAGGAGCTGTAGGTATCCAGGGCCGCACCCGCGACCTCACCGCCGCCGGCGAGGCCGGAGAACTATTGGCGCCGTCCGAAACACGTGCCCTTGGCGCCTTCCTTTTTGAGGAAGCCGACGTGGGCAATGGCGCCACTTTCCAAATGGCGGGCCGCATCGAGCATGTTGAGATCGACGGCACGGGCTTCCGGCCTATCGGAATGGGGATAGAGTTCCCGGCTTCCCGCGACTTCACGCCTGTCAGCGGGTCTGCGGGCCTGATCTTTGACCTGGGGTCTGACATGTACCTCTCCGGTACGGTCCAGATCACCCAGCGCGCACCGGATGTGCTGGAGCTTTTCGCAAAGGGTCCACACGAGGCGACTGAAACCTTCGAGATTGGCGATCCTGATCTCGACATTGAAACGGCGCGTTCGTTTGAGGCGACACTGGAACGTATCGATGGGCCGGTCCGCTTTAGCCTTGCTGCGTATTACACGAGCTTTGCAGACTTCATCTACAAAGATTTTACCGGCATAGAATGTGGCGAGGACTTTGATAGCTGCGGCGTTGAGGATGAGCTCACGCAGATTGTCTATTCCCAGGAAGACGCAGATTTTATCGGCTTCGAGGCCTCGGCTGAGTTCGATGTGGCAACGCTCGATAATGGCGGCGTCATTACGCTTGATGGCATGGCCGACTACGTTCGGGCCGAGCTCGACAGCGGCGGCAACGTGCCGCGTATTCCGCCCTTCCGTGTTGGCGGCGGCGTCACCTATGAGCACGAGCGCGTGACGGTGGGCACAAGCCTCCTCCATGTGACCGAGCAGGATGATGTTGGCGCCTTTGAAACGCCGACAGATGGCTACACTGACTTGAGAGCGCGTTTGATCTATCGCTTCCAGATGCCCAATACCGACACACCGTTCGAGGTGGGGGTCGTCGCGTCCAATCTTCTTGACGAAGAGATGCGCAATCACTCCTCCTTCAAAAAGGACGAAGTGCTCTTGCCGGGACGAAACTTCCGGCTCTTTGTGCGGGCAAGGTTCTGATCGGGAAAAACGGAAAAAAGGGGGGGCGGTGCCCGCGCACCGGCCCCCCTTGCCATTCCCTTCCCCCTCCCCTATAACCCGCGCCTCTGAATAAGCGCCGCCGGGCAGGGCATGCCTTGGCGACGCCAAAGGCAAGGGGCCTTCCCGCCGTCCTCCTCTGGACAAGGGTCTTCGGCCCCGCAAAAAAGCGGCGGAAATCCGCCCTTAAGGAGACAAGTCAAATGCCCAAACTGAAGACCAAGAGCGGCGTAAAAAAGCGCTTCAAACAAACGGCTAAAGGCAAGATCAAGGCGGCCCAGGTGGGCAAGCGCCACGGCATGATCAAGCGTTCGCCCAAACAGGTACGCCAGCTTCGCGGCACGGCCACCCTCAAGGACGAGAACGCGAAGATGGTCAAGGGCTGGGCGCCTTATGGCCTGTAGGCCGATCTAGGCAGCCTGTAAGTCATAGCCTCAAGGAGAGAAGCGACATGTCACGCGTCAAACGGGGTGTCACCACCCACGCCCGCCACCGCAAAGTCATCAAGGCCGCCAAGGGCTATTATGGCCGCCGCAAAAATACCTTCCGCGTGGCCAATCAGGCCGTGGAAAAAGCCGGTCAATATGCCTATCGCGACCGCAAGGTGCGCAAGCGCAATTTCCGGTCCCTGTGGATCCAGCGCATCAATGCGGCGGCCCGCGAGCACGGCCTCACCTACGCCCGATTTATGAACGGCCTCGGCCGCGCGGGCATCGAGGTCGACCGCAAGGTGTTGGCCGATCTTGCCGTTCGTGAGCCCGAGGCCTTCAAGGCCCTGGTCGATCAGGCGAATGCGGCGCTGAAATAAGCACCCTTTATCCCCGACTTTGGGCTGCCCTCCCCCGGACTTGACCGGGGGAGCAAATTGCGTTGCAACCGAGAGAACTTACCCGAGGGGGCAAAAATGCCTGGGATCAAGGACATACAAAAGTCCGCACTCACCGCCATCGCCGCTGCCGCAAACGAGGCGGAGCTTGAGGCCGCACGCGTGGAATTCCTGGGTAAGAAGAGCGCGCTTTCCGAGCTTATGAAAACCCTTGGCAAGATGAGCCCGGAGGAGCGCCAAGAAAAAGGCCCGCTCTATAATGGCTTGCGCGCGGAGCTGACCGAAGCCATCGCGGCGAAAAAAGCGGAACTGCACGAGGCAGCGCTCAATGCGCGGCTTGCGGAAGAAAAAATCGACGTAACGCTGCCCCCGCGCCCCATGCCCCAAGGCACGATCCACCCCATTACGCATGTGACCGACGAGATCGTTGCCATCTTCGCCGACATGGGCTTTGCCGTGGCCGAGGGTCCGGACATCGAAAGCGATTACTACAATTTCACCGCGCTCAATTTTCCCGAAGGCCACCCCGCGCGCGAGATGCACGACACGTTCTATATGGTCCCGGACGAGAAGGGCGAACGCAAGGTCCTGCGCACCCACACATCTCCTGTGCAAATCCGCACCATGGAAAAGCAAAAGCCGCCCTTGCGGGTGATCATCCCGGGCCGCACTTATCGCTGCGATTCCGACCAGACCCACACGCCCATGTTCCACCAGCTCGAAGGTTTGGCGGTGGACAAGACCACCACCCTGGGCGAACTCAAATGGGTGCTGGCCGAGTTCTGCAAGGCGTTCTTTGAGGTGCCCGAGGCGCCCATGCGCTTTCGCCCTTCATACTTCCCGTTCACCGAACCCTCCATGGAAGTGGACATCTTGTGCGACCGCTCGGGTGGTAACGTGAAGATCGGCGAGGGCGAGGATTGGATGGAGATTCTCGGCTGCGGCATGGTGCACCCCAATGTGCTTAAGTTCGGCGGGCTCGACCCGGACGACTATCAAGGCTGGGCTTTCGGCATGGGGATCGACCGGCTCGCCATGCTCAAATACGGCATTCCCGACTTGCGTGATTTCTTCGCCGCCGACCTGCGCTGGCTCAAGCATTACGGCTTCGCCGCCCTTGATATGCCGAACCTCGCGACGGGACTAAGTCGATGACCCTGGAGAAAAGAGGGGCGCTGGTTATTCGTCTTGCACCCGGCGGTGATGATCGGCTTCAATTAGGACTAAAAGAAAAGCGCATTTTTTTGGGTTGGTCTGATGCGCGAGGCTTGCTCAATCCTGACCTCAGCTGGGAGCAATTCCGGCAGATCGTGAAAAGTGCTCATTACGCGGATGATACCGGTAATCGACGTTCCGGTATTGCTGCGGGCTTTCTATGGCAGTTTATTCACAGCACCAAACGCGGTGACTACGCGGTAGTACCCTATGGAGATTCATTTTATGTCGGCGAGATAACCGGTTGTGCAGAGTTCAAAGAAGAGAACACCTCTGATGCCCAAGGTGAGATTGCGGATACCGCTTATTCACGCAATGTTGAATGGCTGAACCATGCAGAACCAATTCCGCGAAGTGTCGCGGGATCGGCACTGCGTTCGCGCATGAAGACCAGAGGATCGGCAGCTGACGCGACCGACCTTGTATCCGATATTGAAATCGCATTGGACCGTGCTGCATCTGGTACTAGTGAACGACTTGAAGATCAACTTCGGGAACGGCTGGTGGCAAGCGCCGTGGACGTTCTACGGGCGGGAGAAACTTTGATTGACGAACGCGAGTTCGAAAGGTTGGTGGCGAGCGTTTTTACCGCAATGGGCGCAAACACTTTGATCCCCGCACGCCAAGTTGAAACAGGTGACGATGTAGTCGCCACATTTCCAATAGTAGACCTTAAGGTAATAGCGCAGGTGAAGTACCACCGGGATCCGAACATTCCCACCGATGTGACCGCAGTACAGGACGTAGAACGCGGCATAGAGCGCCACGACCATGTGCATGCTGCATGGGTTGTGACCGCTGGAGAGTTTAGCCAGGAGGCCGAGGATTATGCTGAGAATTCACCGGCTCCAATTCGTCTCGTAAACGGCGAAGACCTAGCAAGGATGATTGTCGATCTTGGCGTTAGGCTCGCCAACCTCAATTGGGGGGCGAACCAATGAAATTCACCCTGAACTGGCTCAAAGATCATCTGGAAACCGACGTGAACCTTGAAGAGATCGCAAGCAAGCTCACCATGATCGGGCTTGAGGTCGAGGAGATCGACAACCCGGCGGAGAAATATGCCGCCTTCAAAACCGCGCGCGTGATCGAGGCAAAACCCCATCCCGATGCGGACAAGCTGAGACTTTGCCGCGTGGAGACGCCCGAAGGCGAAGTGCAAGTGGTCTGCGGCGCGCCCAATGCGCGGACCGGGATGATTGGCGTTTTCGCCCCATCGGGAAGTTATATCCCTGGCACGGGAATGACGCTCAAGCCCACCAAGATTAGAGGTGTGGAATCGAACGGGATGCTGGTTTCCGAGCGCGAGATGGAGCTGTCGGACGAGCACGACGGCATTATTGAGTTACCTGAGGACACGCCCCTTGGCGTTCCCTTCGCGGAAGTGATGGGCCTTGACGATCCGGTGATCGAGATTGCCATCACGCCCAACCGGCCCGATGCGCTGGGCGTTTACGGCATTGCCCGCGATCTTGCCGCGGCGGGGCTTGGGAAATTGAAGGACGGCGCGGTGGACCCGGTGGCGGGGCACGGCAAGTCGCCCATTGGTGTCTCGCTCAAGTTCGACAAGGAAAACGCCGCCGCCTGTTCGCAATTCATCGGGCGCTACGTAAAGGGTGTTACGAACGGCCCTTCCCCCGGCTGGCTGCAAAAGCGTTTGCGGGCCATCGGGCTGCGCCCCATTTCCGCGCTGGTGGACATCACCAACTACGTCTCTTACGACCGCGGGCGGCCGCTCCATGTGTTCGATGCGGACAAGCTCAAAGGCGATATTCATGTGCGCCTCGCCGAGAAGGGCGAAAAGATGCTAGCCCTCGACGAGGCCGAATATGAACTTGACGAGACCATATGCGTGATTGCCGATGACAGCGGGCCTGTTGGCATTGGCGGCGTCATTGGCGGGCTTAATACGGGGTGTACGGAGGAAACCACAAACGTCTTTCTTGAAGTCGCCTATTTCGACCCGCTGCGCATCGCGCGCACGGGCCGCGCGCTCGGCATCCAGTCCGATGCCCGCTACCGCTTTGAGCGCGGCGTCGATCCCGCCTACCTGCCGCAAGCCGCCGAGCTGGCGACGCGGCTGATCCTCGATCTTTGCGGGGGCGATGCGTCAAAGACCGTGGTGGCGGGGGACGGGCCCCATTGGCAGAAGACCATCGAGTTCGATCACACCCGCGTTGAGCGGCTCACCGGGCTCAAACTTGAAGAACAACGCATTGTGGAGATTCTCGCCGCGCTCGGCTTTGGCGTTGCCGGGTTCGGCGATGAGAAGCTGATGGTCGAAGTGCCAAGCTGGCGGCCGGACGTGGAAGGTCCCGCCGACCTTGTGGAAGAGGTCGTACGCATCCACGGGCTTGAGCATGTGCAGCCAGCGCCGCTGCCGCGCCATGTGGCGGTGGCGACGCCCATTTTGACCGAGAACCAGAACCGCATGCGGCTTGCCAAACGCGCCCTTGCCGCGCGCGGGCTCGACGAGGCGGTAACCTGGTCGTTCATCGCGGAAGAACACGCCCGCGCCTTCGGCGCCGCCAACAACATTGCGCAGCTGACCGTGGAAAACCCCATGTCGCCCGAACTCGATACCATGCGGCCATCGATCTTGCCGGGGCTCATTCTGGCGGCGGGGCGGAACATGGACCGCGGCTTTGACGAAGTGGCCCTGTTCGAGGCCGGGCCCCAATATGCGGGCGACGCGCCGGAAGACCAGTCGCTCGCGATTTCCGGCATTCGCCGCTCGCCCGGCGCGCGCCATTGGGCATCGGCCGCGCGAGGCGTGGACGCTTTCGACGCCAAGGCCGATGCGCTTGCGGTGCTTGCCGCCGTGGGCGCCCCCCTTGAAAGCGTGCAAGTAACGAGCGATGCGCCCGCGTGGTATCACCCGGGACGTTCCGGCGTCCTCCGCCTCGGCCCCAAGAACGCGCTTGCCACCTTCGGCGAGGTGCACCCGCGCATTCTCGACATGCTGGACGTCAAAGGCCCGATGGTCGCCTTCGAAGTCATCCCCACAAATGTGCCCGAGCCCAAGAAGAAAGGTACAAAAGCGCGGAGTCCCCTTAATGCCAGCGACCTCCCCGCCGTCATCCGCGATTTCGCCTTCGTGGTGGACGTGAACGTGACCGCCGAACAAGTGCTCCGCGCCGCCAGGGGCGCCGACAAGAAGCTGATCACCGCGGCCGTGCTTTTCGATGTCTATGAAGGCAAAGGCATAGAGCCGGGCAAGAAATCCCTCGCCATCGAAGTGACGCTGCAGCCCTTCGACAAGACCTTGACCGACGATGAAATCGAAGCAGTGGCGCAAAAGGTGATCGCACAAGTAAGCAAAGCGACCGGCGGTACGCTGCGCGGATAGTACCGCTGCCTATTGGCCTCATCGCGCCTGAATGATACATCCCAGCCATGCCTAACCTCGCGCATATCAGAAACTTCTCGATCATCGCGCATATTGATCACGGGAAGTCGACCCTCGCCGACCGCCTCATCCAGAAATGCGGCGGGCTGACGGCGCGTGAGATGAAAGAGCAAGTGCTCGATTCCATGGAGCTTGAGCGCGAGCGCGGTATCACCATCAAGGCGCAAACCGTGCGGCTAATCTATCACGCCCGCGACGGTGAGACTTACACGCTCAATTTGATCGACACGCCCGGCCACGTGGATTTCACTTATGAGGTGTCGCGCTCCCTTTCTGCCGTCGAGGGCTCTCTTCTGGTGGTGGACGCAAGCCAGGGTGTGGAGGCGCAAACCCTCGCCAATGTCTATCAGGCAATCGAGAACGATCATGAGATTATTCCCGTGCTCAACAAGATTGACCTGCCCGCCGCCGAACCGGACCGCATCAAGGAGCAGATTGAAGACGTAATCGGGCTCGACGCAGGCGATGCGCTTGAGATTTCCGCCAAGACCGGCGATGGCATCGATGATCTGCTCGAAGCGATTATCGCGCGCCTGCCCGCGCCCCGGGGCGACCCGGACGCACCGTTGAAGGCGCTGCTCGTCGATAGCTGGTACGATGCATACTTGGGCGTCGTCGTGCTGGTGCGCGTGATCGGCGGGCATTTAAAACGCGGCCAGCGCATCAAGATGATGCAAACGGGGGCGGTCTATAGCGTCGACCGCGTGGGCGTGATGACCCCCAAGGGTGTCGAGGTGGAGGCGCTTGGCCCCGGTGAGATCGGCTTTTTAACCGCCTCCATCAAACAAGTGGCCGACACCGCCGTGGGCGACACCATCACCGAGGAAAAGCGTCCCGCCGCCGAACCCCTGCCCGGCTTTAACCCCGCACAGCCGGTTGTTTTTTGCGGATTTTTCCCGGTCGATTCTTCCGAGTTCGAAGACTTGCGCGACGCCATGGCAAAGCTGCGCCTTAATGATGCAAGCTTTTCCTATGAGATGGAAACCTCGGCCGCGCTTGGTTTCGG
Organism: Alphaproteobacteria bacterium; assembly: GCA_028280665.1. Taxonomy (GTDB): domain Bacteria; phylum Pseudomonadota; class Alphaproteobacteria; order JAJFIK01; family JAJFIK01; genus JAJFIK01. Next base: position 17,642 of record JANQLJ010000063.1, on the reverse strand, counting down.
GTTTCGCTGCGGCTTTCTGGGGCTCTTGCACCTTGAGATCATCCGGGAGCGGATCGAACGCGAGTTCAATATCGAAATCATCACCACCGCGCCGTCGGTCATCTATCGCATTACGCTAACGGACGGCGCGGAGATCGAACTCCACAACCCGGCTGACATGCCGGACCCGGTGAAGATCGAGGAAATCGAGGAGCCCTGGATCAAGGCGACCATCCTGGTGCCCGACGACTACTTAGGCGCGGTGCTTAAACTTTGCGAAGACCGGCGCGGCATTCAGCAAGAGCTCACTTATGTGGGCAGCCGCGCCATGGTGATTTACCAACTGCCGCTCAACGAGGTAGTGTTCGATTTCTATGACCGGCTCAAATCCGTAAGCCGCGGCTATGCGAGTTTTGATTATGAGATTACCGGCTACCAGGTGGGCGATCTCGTCAAAATGCAGATTCTTGTGAACGCCGAGCCCGTAGATGCACTTTCGATCATCGTGCACCAGTCCCGCGCTGAAATGCGGGGGCGGGCCATGTGCGAAAAACTAAAAGACCTGATCCCCCGGCACCTTTTTCAGATCCCCGTGCAAGCAGCCATCGGCGGGCGCATTATCGCGCGGGAAAACATCCGCGCGCTCAGAAAAGACGTGACCGCCAAATGCTATGGCGGCGACGGTACGCGGAAGAAAAAGCTGCTTGAAAGGCAGAAAGAAGGTAAGAAGAAAATGCGGGCCTTCGGCAAAGTAGAAATTCCGCAAGACGCCTTCATCAAAGCCCTCAAGATGGATGAAAACTGATGCGCAAAGTCGCGGTTTCTCTTTTTGCTCTTTTACTTGCAGCTTGCGGAAGACCTGAGTCAGAAAGCGCGCCGGACGTTAGCATTCAAGCGTTCCACGACAGCTTGCTGATCATCGACACGCACGTTGACATCGGCGCGGGATATGCCACCGAGGCGCTTGACCCGGGCAGACTTACCTCCGCGCAAGTGGACCTGCCGAAGATGCGGGCGGGCGGTATTGATGCGGCGTTCTTTATCGTCTATGTGGCGCAAGGCCCACTAACGTCCGAAGGCTACGCGACGGCGCGGGAAGCGGCCGAGGTCAAATACGACCAGATTATGCGCATGGTGCGCGGCTACCCCGCCGAGATCGCCCTTGCCACCAGCGCCGATGAAATCGAAGCCATCAACGCAAGCGGGCGACTGGTCGCGCTTATGGGAATGGAAAACGCTTACCCGTTGGGGCCTAGCCTCGACGACCTCGCCTTATGGCGGGACCGGGGCGTGCGTTACGCCTCGATCACTCATTTCGGGCATAACCAGTTCGGCGGCAGCTCGAACCCGGTTGAGGCGCTGGCGGACGCACCGGAAGACCCCGGCCTTTCGGACCTTGGCCGCGAGCTTGTGCAGGCCCTCAATGATTATGGAATCATCCTTGACGTCTCGCACGTGGGCAAGGCGAGCATGATGGAAGCGGTCGCGCTTTCCCGCGCGCCGGTGATTGCCTCCCACTCGGGGGCGTACGGGGTCAATGCTAATGCGCGCAACCTGGATGACGAGCAGTTGCGCGCGATCCGCGACAATGGCGGCGTTGCCCAGATGGTTGCCTTTCGCAGCTACCTTCGTGCGCGCACGCCGGAGCACGAGGCCGCGTATCAGGCCACACGGGCGCGGTACGGCATCCGGTCGTCCCGTGACTTTGCCAACCTTACGGACGAGGAGCGCAGCGCCTACCGGGGTGAGGTGCTTGCCCTGCGCGTGCAGTATCCCGACGTTACGGTTTTAGACCTTGTGGATCACGTGGATCATGCGGTGGCAATAGCGGGCATCGATCATGTGGGGATTGCATCGGACTTCGATGGCGGCGGCGGCGTTTTGGGCTGGGACAATGCCGCGGAAACACTGGCGGTCACAGAAGAACTGGCCGTGCGCGGTTACAGCACCGAGGATATTGCCAAACTGTGGGGCGATAACGTGCTGCGCGTCATGCGCGGGGTGGAAGCGGCAGCAGTTCGCTGAAGCCTCAGCGTCGCCCATAAGCGAACATCAATATGCCGATGGGGCCCGTCAGCGCCCATACCGGCCACTGAATAATCCCGAGAAGTAGAGGATCCCAAAGCGGCGGCCAGAGGTAGCGCTCGAGCAAAACTTGAATGCCGTTGTAACTTCCCCGGTGAAGCTCATACCAATATTCGCCAAGCGGTTTGTATCTGGGTTCCGACGCTTCGAAGCTCAACTGGGCGTCCGCACCGAGCACCAGAATGGCGATGGCAATGAGGATAACCCCCAGAATGGTGACCACCCAGTCGAGTATTGATCTTTGGTGATCTACCATCATCTCACCTATTACCTGCGCCTGAACAGCAATGCCATCAACAGCCCCATTGCGCCCAACACGAGGAAGGCCGGTGCGATCAGCACGTAAGTATAGGCCCGCGCCAAAACATCCGGCCACCCTGCTGCGGCGGCGAGGGCCGTTTCCATCTCAAGCCCGGCCGCAAGTCCCGTTTGGTTGGTAAGAAGTATGGAAAGCTCGCCCGCCGACAAGGGATCAACGGTGCCGCTCTCAAGCGCGTTAAGGGCATCGTAGCCGAGCACCATGATGGCGGCTGCAATCAGGACCTGCGCCATTACGCGAACGATGAGCAACCCGGGTCTCCCCTCGCCCGCAAAGCGGCCTAGCGGGCTCTCTTAAAAGTTGGGCGCCACGCCACATACGCCCTTACATAACAAGAATACGGCGAGCTTTGAAAAGCGGCAAGGCGGGGCAGTTTTTGGCGGGTTTCCCGGCCTTGCGCGGGCCTCCCCCTCGGCTATAGTGCGCGCCTTCGCGGGGGCCCCAAGAGGGTCTCCCGCCGCTGGATGGGTGGCCGAGTGGTCGAAGGCGCACGCCTGGAACGCGTGTAGGCGGGCAACCGCCTCGTGGGTTCGAATCCCACCCCATCCGCCACTTGTTTCGCTAACGGCAATCGCACTGCGCCCAACGTCTTCACGAGAGCGGGTTGACCACCCAACGGTTCACATAAAAATCGTTGCGGGGTGTTCCAGAAGCGCCTTGTAGCTTTGGATCGCTTGCGCGGCGACGAAGCCGTCCACCACCCGGTGATCGCACGAGGTGGAGATATTCATCACGAGCCGCTGCACCACGGCGCCCCCTTCCATCACCAGTTTTTCCTGCATCTTGTTGATGCCGATAATGGCGACCTCCGGGTGATTGATCACCGGCGTTGATACGATGCCGCCGAGCGCGCCCAGGGAGGTGATGGTGATGGAGGAGCCGGTAAGTTCATCCATCTTGGCGGTGTTACCGCGCGCGGCCTGGCTCACCCGCGCTACCTCGCCCGCGCTTTCCCAGATGTCGAGCACCTCAGTATGCCACACCACCGGCACCATCAGGCCGTTGTCGGTCTGCGTGGCGATGCCCATATGCGCGCCTTCGTATCGGGTGATGACCCCCGCCTCGTCGTCATAAGTGGCGTTGAGTTCGGGGAAATCCCGCAGCACTTTCACAAGCGCCTGCATCAGGAACGGCAGCAACGTGAGTTTAGGCTGATTGGGCAGGCGGTTTTCATTGAGATACTGCCTGAGCGCCTCAAGCTCGGTGACGTCCACTTCTTCGACGTATGTAAAGTGCGGAATGTGGCGCTTGGCGGTTTGCATTTTCTCGGCGATCTTACGCCTAAGGCCGATCACTTTGATTTCGTTCGTGCCGGTGAGTTTTGTCTTGGCCCTGCCGCCGGAGACGCGCCCGCCACCCGCAAGGAAATCTTCAAAGTCATCGCGCGTGACACGGCCATGAGGTCCCGTGCCGGGTACTTGGATCAAATCGACGCCCGCTTCCGCCGCGCGCCGCCGCACGGCAGGGGAAGCAAGCGCACGCACGGGCGCGACAACCCCGTCGCGCTTGGGTGCAGGTGCTACAGCAGGTGCGGCAGGTGCAGCGCTTGGTTCGGGGGCCGCCGCCGCAGGCTCAGGTATTGGCGCGGGCGCCGGCTTTTCTTCCGCCGGCAGAGGATCGGCTTTGGTCTCTTCTGTTTCTTTGCCTGCGAGTTCCGCCGCCGCACCCGTAAGCTCAAGGGTCACAAGTTCGGCGCCCACGGAGATGATGTCCCCCGGTTCGCCGGTGATCGAAAGAACCGTGCCGTCTTGCGGTGCGGGGATTTCGACCGTCGCCTTGTCGGTCATCACGTCGCACAGGTTGTCGTCTTCCTTGACGATGTCGCCCACCTTGACGTGCCATTCGACGATCTCGGCTTCGACGATGCCTTCCCCAAGGTCCGGGAGTTTGAACACGAGTTTTGTCATAGCGTCCTCAGGCTTCCATGACCCGTTCAAGCGCGCGGGTGATACGCGCCTGACTGGGGAAGTAATCCCATTCGTGCGCATGAGGGTAATGGGTGTCCCAGCCCGCAACGCGCTGGATGGGCGCTTCCAGGTGCCAGAAACATTCTTCTTGCACGGCAGCGGAAAGTTCCGCGCCAAAGCCGCTCGTCTGCGGCGCTTCGTGGATGATCACGCAGCGGCCGGTCTTTTGCACCGACCATACGATGGTGTCGAGGTCGAGGGGCACCAGCGTGCGCAAGTCGATGATTTCCGCGTCGATACCGCTCACTTCCACTGCCGCCTGGGCCACGTGCACCATGGTGCCGTAAACAAGGATGGTTGCCGCGGCGCCCGGGCGCACCACTTTCGCCTGGCTGAGGGGGATGGTGTAATGACCCTCGGGCACATCGCCGCCCGGATGGGCGGACCAGCTTTTGGCCGTGCCCTGCCAATCTCCATCGAAAGGCCCGTTGTAAAGGCGCTTGGGCTCGAAAAAGATCACCGGGTCGTCGTCTTCCACCGAGCTGATCAAAAGCCCTTTCGCCTCATAAGGCGTTGAAGGCACCACCACCTTGACGCCGGGAATGTGTGTGAAGAAGGCCTCCGGGCTTTGACTGTGGGTCTGGCCCCCGTGAATGCCACCGCCCCAGGGGCTGCGGATCGTCACCGGCACCCAGTATTGCCCGGCGCTACGATAACGCAGGCGAGATAGCTCGGATATAATCTGATCAAAGCCCGGGAAGATATAATCCGCAAACTGAATTTCTGCGATAGGGCGCAAATCATTGACGCCCATGCCCAATGCTGCGGCAACAATCCCGCTTTCGGTGATGGGCGCATCGAACACACGGTGCTTGCCGTATTTTTCCTGAAGCCCGTCGGTGGTGCGGAAGACGCCGCCGAAATAGCCCACGTCCTCGCCGAAGATCACCACATTGGGATCGCGTTCCAGCAATACGTCCTGGGCAGACCTGAGGGCCTGAATCATATTTTGCTGAGGCATGTCGCTCGTTTCCGGCTAGCTATCGAAGGCTGAGATATTCTTCACGCTGACGCTTCAGGTTCTTCGGCATCTCCTTGAAGATGTCGTCGAACAGGGTTTCCGGCGGAACCGACTTGTGATCGGAAAGCGTGCCGTAGGATTCCGCTTCCTTGAGTTTCTTCTGCACCTCATCGGCGATTTCGGCGCCGAGCTGTTCGTGGCGGTCGTCGGACCATTCGCCAATGCTCACAAGGTGCAGCTTGAGCCGCTCGACGGGATCGCCCAAGGGCCAGGCGTCCGCCTCTTCCTTGGGCCGGTAACGCGAAGGATCGTCGCTGGTTGAGTGCGCGCCGGCGCGATAGGTCACAAGCTCAAGCAGCGTCGCGCCCTTTCCTTTGCGCGCGCGTTCGGCCGCCCATTCGGTCGCCGCCCACACCGCAAAGAAATCGTTTCCGTCGACCCGCAAGCCGGGGAAGCCATAACCGATCGCCTTGGACGCGAATGTGGTTTCCTCGCCACCGGCAATGCCTTGGTAACAGGAAATGGCCCACTGGTTGTTCACTACATTCAGCAAGACCGGCGCGTGATAAACGCCCGCCATGGTGCAGGCCACGTGGAAATCGCCTTCGGCGGACGAGCCTTCGCCGATCCAGCTCGCCGCGACGGCGCTTTCGCCCTTGTAGGCGCTCGCCATGGCCCAGCCCACCGCCTGCGGGAACTGGGTGCAGAGGTTGCCGGAGATGGAAAAGAGGTTGAGATCGGCGCGCGTATAGTGAACCGGAAGCTGACGCCCCATCAGGTTGTCGCGCGCGTTCGACATGCAGTGGCTTGCCATGTCCACAAGGTCCGCACCGCGCACCAGGTGAAGCCCCTGCTGGCGGTAACTTGGGAACAACATGTCTTCGCCGCGCAGCGCCATGGCAGCGGCCACCGCTACCGCTTCCTCACCGGTCGAGGTCATGTAGAATGACATCTTGCCCTGACGGTGCATGCGCAGCATCCGCGCGTCGTAAGCGCGGACTTTCATCATGTGGCCAAGGCCCTTGCGCAAGGTTTCAGGGTCGATCTTGGGCGCCCAATCGCCCACCAACTTGCCCTGGTCATCAAGCACGCGAACGAGGCCGAAGGAAAGATCGAAAGTCTCCCGCGCCGCAGCAGCCGGGTCCGGGCGGCTCACAGCGCCCGCATCGTCGAAGGCAATGCGGCTGAAGTCGGGCTTGTCGCCCGGCCGCGCCGCCGGCGCGGGCACGTGCAGGCTTTCTTTGCCGAATTTCATGCGCACAACCTTCGCCTCGTCAGCGGTTTCGTCTTCGCCGGTGTAATGCTGCTGGACCATTCGCTTCCCTTTATAGCTTTCTTTTTGGCTCTCTTTTCTTTGCCGCGCGGGGGCCTCAAGCGTGCAGGGCCGGGCTCCCCAAAACGGCTTACAAGACGACTCAAAAGCAAGGATAGAGCCAGCATATAATGGTGTCAGGGGGGCGAGGCCAGATGCAATTCAGCCTTTGCCACAAAGCCAAAATCATTCTCGCGAAACTGTTTTTTTGTTTCCCGAAGCCGCGCCGCTTGAGCAATTTTCGGCATTGGCGGAGCGCCGCAAAAAGTTCACATAAACCCTAACCAGACATGAGCGGCGGAAGGTCTTTCGTTGTGCGATGCAACACAAGCGAACGCCTAGAAAAGCCCTTCCACATCGCCCGCGTCGTTGAGGTGAATGCTGTCCGCCGCGGGCCGCCGCGGCAGGCCCGGCATGGTCATAATGTCCCCGCAGATGGCGACCACGAATTCCGCGCCCGCCGACAGCCGCACTTCACGCACGGTGACTGAGTGATTGCTGGGCGCGCCCATTAAAAGCGGATCGGTGGAAAAGGAATACTGCGTCTTGGCCATGCAGACCGGAAGATGGCCGAAACCGCCGTCTTGAAAATCCTTGATCCTGGTACGGACGGATTTGTCGGCTTGGATCTCATTGGCGCCATAGATACGCGTCGCCACGGTTTCGATTTTGTCCCACAGCGGCATGGCATCATCGTAGAGCGTTGAGAACTGCGAGGTGCCGCTGTCTGCAATGGCGGCAACCCGCTCCGCCAACTCAACCGTCCCCTCGCCGCCCCGCGCCCAGTGATCGCAAAGGATGGCCTCGCTCCCAAGCTCGGCCACCACGTCTTGCACCACCGCGATCTCAGCGGCTGTGTCTTCCGTAAACCGGTTGATCCCCACAGCAGCGGGAACGCCAAATGATTTTACATTGCGAATATGGCGCGCGAGGTTGGCGCAGCCTTTACGCACAGCGTCCACATTTTCCCCAGCCAACTCGCCCTTGGGCACGCCGCCATGCATTTTGAGGGCGCGGATGGTGGCGACAATCACCGCGGCGTCCGGTTTCAATCCCGCCTTGCGGCATTTGATGTTGAAAAACTTCTCCGCCCCCAAATCGGCGCCAAAGCCTGCCTCGGTCACCACGTAAGGCGCCATCTTGAGTGCCGCCTTGGTGGCAATCACCGTGTTGCAGCCATGGGCGATGTTGCCGAAAGGGCCGCCATGGACGAAGGCGGGATTGCCTTCCAGAGTTTGCACAAGGTTCGGCGCAATGGCGTCTTTGAGCAGAACGGTCATGGCGCCAGGGGCATTGATATCGCCCGCGCGCACGGGCACCTTCTCCCGCGTGTATCCCACAATGATATTGGCAAGCCGCCGCGTCAGATCGTCGAAGTCTCCCGAGAGGCAAAAGATCGCCATCACTTCAGAGGCGGGAACAATGTCAAAGCCGTCTTGCCGGGGATAGCCGTTCCCAACGCCGCCAAGCGCGGTGGTGATCTCCCTCAGCGCGCGGTCGTTCATGTCCATCACCCGCCGCCAGGTGATGCGGCGGCTATCGAGCTTCTGCGCATTGCCCCAATGAATATGATTGTCGATGAGCGCCGAGAGAAGATTGTTGGCCGCCGCAATGGCGTGAAAATCCCCCGTGAAGTGAAGATTGATGTCCTCCATGGGCACTACTTGCGCCATGCCGCCGCCCGCCGCGCCGCCCTTCATTCCGAAGCAGGGACCGAGCGAGGGCTCGCGCAAGCAAACCGCCGTCTTCTTGCCGATACGGTTGAGCCCGTCACCAAGCCCGACCGAAGTGGTGGTCTTGCCCTCGCCCGCGGGCGTAGGCGAGATGGCGGTAACAAGGATCAGCTTGCCATCGGGCCGGTCTTTGAGGCTATCGATATAGTCGAGCGAGATTTTCGCCTTGTCGTTCCCGTAAGGACGAATTTGGTCCGCGGGGATATCCAGCTTTGCCGCGATATCAGCGATGGGCTCGAGGTTTGCCGCGCGGGCGATTTCAATATCGGACTTCATTCACTGCCTCTTGTTTGTTCTGACCGGTTTACTTCGTCCAATCGAGAATGACCTTGCCTGATTTTCCTGCGCGCATGGTCTCGAACGCCTTTTCAAACTCATCGACGGAAAACCGGTGTGTGATGATCCCGCTGACATCGAGCCCAGACTGAAGCATGGCGAGCATGCGGTACCAGGTCTCGAACATTTCCCGGCCATAAATCCCTTTGATGGTCAGCGCCTTGAGCACGATGCGCGGCCAGTTGGTCGTAAAGGGCTCGGAGGGAAGACCAAGCACGGCAACCCGTCCGCCCGTGATCATATGCTCAATCATTTGATCGAAGGCCGCGGGCGCGCCGCTCATCTCAAACCCCACATCGAAGCCTTCGATCATTTTAAGATCGGCGATCACATCCTGGAGGTTCTTTTCGCCGGTATTGACGGGCAACACGTCGGCAACCTTGCCCGCCAAATCGAGCCGGCCCTGGTTGATATCGGTAATCACAACATGCCGGGCGCCAACGTGACGCGCCACAGCCGCCGCCATGATGCCGATGGGCCCCGCGCCGGTAATGAGAACGTCTTCGCCCACAAGATTGTAAGCGAGCGCCGTGTGCACCGCATTGCCCAAAGGATCGAGGATGGCCGCGACTTCGTCGTCAACTTCGTCCGGTAACGGCACGACATTGAAGGCGGGGATCGTGAGGTACTCCGCAAAGGCGCCGGGGCGGTTGACGCCCACGCCCTTAGTATCGGGGTCAAGGTGAAAGCGGCCCGCGCGCACGGCGCGGCTTTTGGTGCCGACGATATGCCCTTCGCCGGAGACCCGCATACCGACCTCGATATCGCCGCGCTTCACCCACTTGCCAATCTCGGCAATCTCGCCTGCGAACTCGTGGCCGATGATCATAGGCACCGGGATCGTTTCCGCCGACCATTTGTCCCAGTTGTAGATATGAATGTCGGTGCCGCAAATGGCGGTGCGGCGAATTTTGATCAACACCTCATCGGGGCCGATTTCGGGCACCGGCTCCTCGCTCATCCAAACGCCGGGCTCAGACTTTGCCTTGATGAGCGCTTTCATGGTTCCGCTCATGACACCACTCCCATTTCACGACCCACTTTTGTGAAGGCAGCAACCGCCCGGTCGACATGTTCGGGCTCGTGAGCCGCCGACATCTGCGTGCGGATGCGCGCCTGCCCGCGCGGCACGACAGGAAACGAAAACCCGATGACGTAGATGCCTTCTTCCAGGAGCTTCGCCGCCATGTCTTGCGCGAGCTTCGCATCGCCGAGCATCACCGGAATAATGGGATGTTCGCCGGGCAGAAGATCAAAGCCCGCATCCGCCATGCCTGCGCGAAAGCGCGCGGCATTGTCGAAGAGTTTTGTGCGCAAGTCATCGCCGTCCTTCGCCATTTCGATCGCTTTCAGGCTGGCGCCCGCCACCGCCGGCGCAAGCGTATTGGAAAAGAGATAAGGCCGTGCCCGCTGGCGCAGGAGATCGATAACTTCTCTCTTCGCGGCGACATAGCCGCCCATGGCCCCACCAAGGGCTTTGCCCAGCGTGCCGGTGATGATGTCGACCTTGTCCGTCAACCCGTAATGAGCCGGGGTGCCAGCGCCCTTGGGGCCCATGAAGCCGGTGGCATGGCAATCATCCACCATGACAAGCGCGCCATAGCGTTCAGCAAGGGACGTCACCTCGGGCAGGTTTGAGATGTACCCGTCCATGGAAAACACGCCGTCTGTCGCAATGATCTTGTTCCGCGCGCCCGCCGCGTCCGCTTCCTTGAGGCGCGATTCAAGCTCGTCCATATCCGAATTGGCGAACCGGTAGCGCTTGGCCTTGCAAAGGCGCACACCGTCAATGATCGATGCATGGTTGAGACTGTCGGAGATGATCGCGTCTTCTGACCCAAAGAGTGGTTCGAACACGCCGCCATTGGCATCGAAACAGGCGGCAAAGAGAATTGCGTCTTCATAGCCGAGATAGTCCGCAATGGCATGCTCAAGTTCTTTGTGGAGGTCGAGCGTCCCGCAGATAAACCGCACTGAAGCCACCCCCGAACGCCACCGGTCAAGCGCTGCTTTGCCCGCTTCCACGAGTTCTTCACGGCCCGCGAGGCCCAGGTAGTTGTTGGCACAGAAATTGAGCACGGACCGCATGCTGCCATCCGCAAGGCGCACCTCGATAGCTGCGCCTTGCGGCGAGGCGATCACGCGCTCGGGCTTTGTAAGGCCTTGGGCGTCGATCTCCGCAAGTTCGTCCCGCACCCGTGTATAGAAGGCTGAACTGCTCATGGGGTTTCCTCATTGCCATTGGCTGATCTTGCCGTGGACTTTTTGCGGCGATATCACCATTTTCCAAGAATAAGTGCATCCCCTTTTTCTTGGGAGCCGAGGGCAGCTTGCCAGCACCGCGCCCACGCATGAGAGGTGGCTCGTGACCGACTACATATTGGGGAATGAGCCCACGATCCGGCTTGGCGTCTTCGCCGGGATTTTCCTTGCGCTGGCACTGTGGGAGGTTTTGGCGCCGCGCCGGGCGAGAGCCCACACGCGCCTTGAGCGCTGGCCCAGCAACATCGCCATTTCAGTTCTGAATACTGCCTTGCTCCGCGTTCTCATACCAACGGCGATGGTGGGCCTCGCGCTCATGGCCGAGGAAAACGGCTGGGGGCTTTTCAATCAAGTAGACGTGCCGTTCTGGCTGGCGCTTGTGCTTTCCGTGCTCATGCTCGATTTCATTATCTACTTGCAGCACGTCATGTTTCACGCGGTGCCGCTTTTTTGGCGCTTTCACCGCATGCACCACACGGACCTCGATGTCGATGTCACAACGGGCATACGCTTTCACCCCATCGAAATCATCTTTTCCATGGCGATCAAGCTCGGCGCGGTGGCGGCAATCGGCCCGCCCGCCGCGGCCGTTGTTGTCTTTGAAGTGCTGCTCAATGCCACTTCCATGTTCAACCATTCAAATGTGCGTATACCGCCGGGATTCGATCGCATACTAAGATTGATTGTTGTCACGCCCGACATGCACCGGGTGCATCATTCGGTGATCCCTAACGAGACCGACAGTAATTTCGGGTTCAACATGCCCTGGTGGGACCGTCTGTTTGGGACGTACAAGGCGCAGCCTGCAAACGGGCACAGGGGCATGTCCGTTGGCCTTGAGGAGTTCCGCGAACCGCGCGAGCTTCGGCTCGACCGCATGCTGACCCAGCCGATCCGCACGCCCGACGGCAAAGACTAGCCGGGGGCGTCTTTGGCAACCTCTTTGGCCCAATCATAATCGGCCTTGCCGTTTGCCGCCCGCTGCACGTCTTTTACCGGCACAATCATGCGCGGAATTTTATAGCCCGCCATTTTGCCGTGCAGCCACTCGACAAGTTCGGATTGGGAGACGTGGTCCGCCTTTTGCCGGAAGGAAAGAACCGCCGTGACGCGCTCGCCGAAGCGCTCATCGGGCACCCCGACCACCAAACAATCATAGACGGAAGGATGCGACTTGACCGCTTCTTCGACTTCTTCGGGAAAAACTTTCTCGCCGCCCGTGTTGATGCATTGCGAGCCGCGCCCCAGCAACACCAGCGTGCCGTCCGCTTCGACCGTGGCAAAATCGCCGGGAAAGCTGTAGCGCACGCCGCCGATTTCGCGGAACGTCTGGGCGCTTTTTTCCGGGTCCTTGAAATAGCCCATAGGGACCAGACCGCCGTTCGCCACCATGCCGATCTCGCCCGAGCCCGGCTCCACCTCGCGCCCGTCTTCGGTAAAGACTTTGGTCGTTTCGTTCATTTCAAACTTGGCGGTTTCCGAAGGCGGCGTTTGCCGGTTCATCATGGACGACCCCATGCCTCCTTCGGTGGAGCCCATGGCGTCGACAATCGTGAAGTCGCCATATTCCAAAAGCCCGCGCTTGACCTCCGTCGTGAACATGACCCCCGAAGAAATCATCAGGACGAGCGAGCTTAGATCATACTTGCCGCCACCGGGCTTGCCCGTTTCGAGGGCGTGCAACATTGGCTTGGCAAACGCATCGCCAACGATGGCTATGTCAGTGACCTTTTCATCCTCCACTTTCTGCCAGAGGGCGTGCGCGTCGAAGTGCTGATTGGAAAGCGTAACGGCGCAGCCGCCAAAACTGTGCGCGGCCATGGCGCCAAGCCACATGCCGGTGCCATGCATCAAGGGACAAGCGGGCAAGCCGCGCGGGCTCGCACCCAGCTCGCGCATCTGCTTGACCGTCGCAGCCAGCGCCTCAGCGGACTCGGGCCTTGGCACGCCGCGAATGTCATAAACAAGTTTAAGCCCCTCGGTGAAATCGCCCTGGCGGTACATGACGCCCTTGGGCATCCCCGTCGTCCCGCCCGTGTAGAGCATATAGATATCATCCGGCGAGCGGCCGATGCGCGCCATGGCGTCCGTGCCGGCAATCGCATCTTCGTAAGCGAGCGCGCCTTCAAGGTGATCGCCGGTACCATCATCGATTTCTATAAAGAGCTTGAGCTTGGGCAGTTTCGCGCGAACCGCATCGAGGCGCTTTGCGAAGTAGGCTTGATACACCACCGCTTCCACATCTGCGTTGTCGAAGAGATAAAGAAGCTCGTTTTCGAAATAGCGGTAATTCACATTGATTGGAACGCCGCGCATTTTGAAAGCGGCGTACTGGGCCTCGAGATACTCATTGGAATTGTAGGCACAAATGGCGATCTTGCTGTCAGGGCCGAGGCCGTGCGCCGTAAAAACGCTGGCCAACCGCGCAGCGCGGTCGTCATATTCGGCCCAGCTGTGGCAGGTATCGCCGTGAACGAGCGCGGGCGCATCGGGAACCGCATCGGCAATGATTTCCCAGACATCTGCAAAGTGGTGCATGCGATTGTCTTCCCATTCCCCAAAATCGCCGACAGCCCGGGCGGTGGTTTGGAATCTTCTTGCGCGCCCGGACAGTTTTTTGAACTATCGGCAAGCCCCTCGCCGGGGTCAAGGCGCGCGGCACAAGAGTGAGCCGGCCCTAGGGAGGATGCCCATGACGATCCAGCTTTATCACTGCAATCAGGCGCGTTCCATGCGGCCCTTATGGGCGCTCGAAGAGATGGGGCTTGAGTACGAGCTTCACGCCTTGCAGTTCCCGCCGCGGGTCTTTCACAAAGACTATAAAGAGATCAATCCGCTGGGTACCGTGCCGTGCATGATCGACGGCGAAGTCAAAATGACGGAGTCGGCGGGTATCTGCCAATACCTTGCGGAGGTCTATGGTCCCACGCCGCTCGGCGTGACACGGGACGAGAGCGACTACGCAAGCTATCTCAACTGGTTGCACCGCAGCGACGCAACGCTCACTTTTCCGCAGACGCTCGTGCTGCGCTATTCCATGCTTGAGCCCGAGGAGCGCCGCATCCCGCAAGTGGTCGAGGATTACCGCGCCTGGTTTTTAGGGCGTCTGCGTTCGGTGGAAAGCGGGCTTGAGGGGCGCGACTATTTGTGTGTGGAGCGCTTTACAATGGCGGACATTGCCGTTGGATATGCGCTTCTACTTGCGAGCAACATCGGCTTGGCGGATGAATTCACTCCCAACATCAAAGCCTATTTCGCGCGCCTTGAAGGCCGGCCCGCATACCAGCGGGCGCTCAAGCTTTAGACGGCGCAACTGCGCTTTTAGCGATCGATCCGTGTCGAAAGGATAATCGACGACATGGTACGTTCGACCCCGTCGAGGGCTCCGATCGCGTCGATAATCGCATCAAGCGCGCCCACGTCCCGCGCTGCGACTTCCGCAATCATGTCGAACGAGCCGCCAACCGAATGGAGCTTGCGCACCTCGTCGATCTTGCGCAAGGCGGAGACAACGCCAGGCGCCTTTTTGGGTGCGACCGTGATCATCACCTGGGCCCGCACAAGACTGCTTTCATAGGCGGCGCCCGTGCGGACGGTGTAGCCCGCGATGACGCCTTCCCTCTCCAGACGCTCCAAACGGTTCTGGACCGTGGTGCGGCTCACGCCCATCTGACGCGCCAGCTCGGATGTGGAAAGCCTGGCATTCTCCCGCAGCAAACCCAGAAGATGCTCGTCTTGAACAGATAGTGGCAATTTAACACCTTAATACGTTAAATTGCCTAAATCATATCATCATTTCGCGAAAACTGAACCTTCAATTTTACAGCGCTCCCTTCCAAAAAAGAATGGTGGGATTGGGCGTAACGTGAATTGAAGGACGCATCTTATGAGGAACATAGCCGTCATGGGGGCGGGCAACATTGGCTCGGCCATTGCCGACATGCTCCACAAAACCGGCGACTACACGGTCACCCTGTACGACCGGGATGAAGCGCGGCTTGCCGGCGTCGCCAAGGAAAGCGGCGTTTCGTGGAAGGCGGTGGACGTCGGAGACGCAGATGCGCTCGACGCCGTGCTTGAAGATGCCTATGCGGCGCTCAACGCGCTTCCGTTTCAGCTCACGACGCTTATCGCGGAAAGCGCGGCGCGCACCCGCACCCACTATCTCGACCTTACCGAAGATGTGGCAAGCGCAAGATCGGTGATGGATCTCGCGAAAGGAGCCGACACCGCCTTTGTCCCGCAGTGCGGTCTTGCACCGGGGTTTATCTCCATTGCCGCAAATCACCTGGCGAAGGATTTTGACCGCCTCGATGAAGTACGCATGCGCGTGGGCGCCTTGCCGCAGCACCCGTCGAACGCGCTCAACTACAATCTCACCTGGTCGACCGACGGAGTAATCAACGAATATATTGAGCCCTGCGAGGCAATTGTCGAAGGCAAGCTGATCGAGGTGCCCGCGCTGCAGGAACGGGAAGAATTTTCCATCGATGGCGTGCGCTACGAAGCATTCAACACGTCAGGGGGCCTTGGAACATTTTGCCATACGCTGGCGGGCAAGGTGCGGCGGCTCAACTACCGCTCCATTCGCTATCCCGGCCATTGCACGCTTATGAAAGCGCTGCTTCACGATTTGCGCCTTGCCCAGCGGCGCGAGGTTTTGCATGACATTTTCGAGCACGCGCTCCCTGCGACACTACAAGATGTGGTGATTATATTCGTGACCGTAACCGGCTGGCGCAATGAGACCTTTATGCAGGAAACATTCGTGCGGAAAATCTACGCAGGAGATGTGGACGGAACGTTTCGCACCGCCATTCAA
The DNA here is from genome assembly GCA_028280665.1 of Alphaproteobacteria bacterium. Lineage (GTDB taxonomy): Bacteria > Pseudomonadota > Alphaproteobacteria > JAJFIK01 > JAJFIK01 > JAJFIK01. The sequence goes on along the minus strand of JANQLJ010000063.1, from coordinate 1,866 downwards.
AGCACCACGGCCTCGGCGATTTGCGCGGTTCTTGATATGCTCGCCGGCGGCGACTTGCCTCACGCAGGCTTCATCAAGCAAGAAGATATCAATCTCGACCATTTCCTTGCCAATCGCTTCGGCCGCGTTTATGCCGAGCCCATCCAGCCCAACGCCATGGTGAATTGACATGACGACAATCGACCAGACCCTTAAGATCGCAAAAGCGCTTGGATTTGCGGAGAAACTTGCAAGCGGAGACCTGGAAGTACGGTCCCCTATCGACGGCGCAGTGATCGGCCGTGTTGCCGCCGACACGAGCGCCTCGGTTGATGCGAAAATCGCGGGCGCAAAGACCGCCTTCTTGGACTGGCGCACGGTACCGGCGCCCCGCCGCGGCGAGTTTGTGCGCCTGCTGGGCGAAGAACTCCGCAAGCACAAGGACGATCTTGGCCGGCTCGTGACCATCGAATGCGGCAAGGTCTATTCCGAAGGCCTCGGCGAAGTGCAGGAGATGATCGACATTTGCGACTTCGCCGTGGGTCTTTCCCGCCAGCTTTACGGCAAGACCATCGCCACCGAGCGCACTGACCACCGCATGATGGAAACCTGGCATCCTTTGGGGCCCGTCGGCGTGATTTCCGCGTTTAACTTTCCGGTGGCCGTATGGTGCTGGAACGCGGCCATCGCGCTTGTTTGCGGCGACAGCGTGATTTGGAAACCGTCGGAAAAGACACCCCTTACGGCGCTGGCGGTACAGGCCATTTGCGAGCGGCTGATCGCCACATTCGACGAAGCACCGGAGGGACTTTTGTCGGTGGTTATCGGTGAGCGGGAGGTGGGCGAGCAGCTTGTCGATGATGCGCGCGTGCCGCTTGTTTCCGCTACGGGCTCATGCCGCATGGGCCGCGAGGTGGGTCCGCGCCTTGCCAAGCGGTTTGCCCGCGCGATCCTCGAGCTTGGCGGCAACAATGCCGCCATCGTTGCGCCCTCCGCCGACCTTGACCTTGCGGTGCGCGCTATCGCCTTTTCCGCCATGGGAACGGCGGGGCAGCGCTGCACGACACTCCGTAGGCTGATTGTCCATGAAGATATCTATGATGACCTGCTCGTGCGGCTGAAGAAGGTTTATGGCTCCGTCGCAATCGGCAATCCGCTCGATGCCGGTACTCTGGTGGGCCCATTGATCGACCGCCAAGGCTTTGACGCCGCACAAGCGGCTCTCGCCCAAGCCGCCGACGAAGGCGGCAAGGTAACGGGCGGCGAGCGGGCAAATGTGGACGTGGGCGAAGACGCCTTTTACATACGGCCCGCCTTGGCCGAAATGCCGTCGCAAAGTGCCATCGTGGAGAAAGAGACCTTCGCGCCCATTCTCTATGTCCTCAAATACAAAGACCTCTCCGGCGCCATCGCACTCCAAAACAGTGTCGCGCAAGGCCTGTCGTCGTCGATTTTCACCCGCGACATGCAAGAGGCCGAACGCTTTGTCTCTGATGTCGGCTCCGATTGCGGCATCGCCAACGTGAACATCGGACCTTCGGGAGCCGAAATCGGCGGCGCCTTTGGCGGCGAAAAAGATACCGGCGGGGGCCGCGAAGCGGGCTCAGACGCCTGGAAGGCTTATATGCGGCGCGCCACCAATACGGTGAACTACGGAACCGAGTTGCCGCTCGCCCAAGGGGTTTCGTTTGACGTTTAAGCAGCGCCCGCCCGTAGAGCATTTGCATAGGCGCGGGCCTGCCCGGTAAACTTACGGCACCGATCCTGATTGAGGGCCATGCACGTGAGGGGTGCCGTCATCTTCGCCATATTTGGAGTCGCGCTCGCCGCCTGCGGGCAAGGCGCGCCGCCCGGGCGCCGCGAGGCGGAAATGGAGAGGATCGCCGA
>JANQLJ010000007.1 GCA_028280665.1 Alphaproteobacteria bacterium | reverse complement strand
CCACCGGCGCCGCGGCGAAGTTTGGGGGCCCCCCGCCGCCGACGCCGAAAGCCATTCCCGGCATCAAGCACATCGTGGCTGTCGCCAGCGGCAAGGGCGGCGTGGGCAAATCGACGGTGGCGGTCAATCTGGCGGTGGCACTCGCGCGCATGGGGCTCAAGGCCGGGCTTTTAGACGCCGATGTCTATGGCCCCTCGCTTCCCACCATGATGGGGGTAACTGAGAAACCCGAAGCGGACGGCAAAACCCTGCAACCCCTCGAAGCCTTCGGCCTCAAGGTCATGTCCATGGGCATGCTGGTGCCCGGCGATGCGCCCATGATTTGGCGCGGGCCCATGATCAACAGCGCCGTCACGCAAATGCTGCAAGACGTCGCCTGGGGTGAGCTTGACGTACTGGTGGTCGACATGCCGCCGGGCACGGGCGATGCGCAATTGACCCTTGTGCAGCGCGTGCCGGTGTCGGGCGCGGTGATCGTCTCAACGCCGCAAGAGATCGCCCTGATCGACGCGCGCAAGGGGCTCGCCATGTTTGAAAAAGTGGGCGTGCCGGTCTTCGGTATTGTCGAGAACATGTCCTGGCTGGAAATGCCCAACGGCACGCGCAATTTCGTGTTCGGCGAAGGCGGGGCCAAACGCACGGCGGAGAAACTGGGGTGTCCCTTCCTAGGGGAAGTGCCGCTTATTCCGGAAATTCGTCAGACGGCGGATGAAGGAAAGCCGATTACCGCCGAAGCCCCCGAAAGCACCGCCGCGAAAGTGTTCGTTCAACTTGCCGAACAGGTGTGCGCGCGTCTCGCCGCCACTTAATTTTCGCCGGGCGGGGTTTCCGCCACATAGAGCATGGCCCGTTCGGCACCGCTGCCCCGGTAGGTTCCCACCCATATGGAATAAAGCCCCGACGCAGGCGCCGCGATCTCAAGCGCGGGGTTGAGGCCGATCGCATCATCGCTGCAGTGCCACGCGCCCGAAGGGTCGGTTACCGCAAGCGTGGTGTCGCTATCGGACTCCACATAGATAAAGAGCGGCAGGCCGCCCGCCTCATAAGTAAGATCGAAGTCAGGGGCGCTGGCGATATAGCCGCGGCAAGGGGCGGGCAGTTCCGTCGCGGCCTTGATCGGCCCGCCCGCCTGAACCCGCACCTCGAAAACCTCTTCAAGGGGCGAGACCAAGGTTTCCTCGCCGTAAGTGGGCGTGGCGTCGGGGTTCTGCGAGGCTGCGGGCATCGCCGAAAACGCGCCCATTATGATGGCGGCCAGGAGCCTGATCGCGGCTAGAATCATGGGTTCGTTCCGTCAAACACCCTGCCGTTCAATGTGGGCCTCTTAACCGGGGATTACAACGGGGCCCAGAAACAAAGACGCCGCCGGGATACCGGCGGCGCCCTGAGATTCGTTTCTATCCACACGGGATCAGTAGGAGTAAAGCTCCGAAATCCCTAAGGTCGCATTGGCGCGGTCCCGACCGTAGGTGCCGATCCATATATCGTATTGGCCTGAAATAGGCGCCATGCGGATGAGGGGATTCAGAGGCTCATTGCCGCCATCGTCATCGCACCACCAATTGCCGTTAGGATCGTTGATCACGAGCGTCGTGTCCCGGTCGGAATCCACCGAGAAGTAAAGTTCGGGGAACGTACCGCCCTGGAAAACAACCCGCACGTCCGGCGCCGTTGCAACATAACCGCGGCATTCACCATTGGTATGGTCGCTGATCGCAATGTCACCGCCCGCAATCACGTCGACATTGTAAGGATCCGGCGTGAATCCCGATTGCAGCGTGTAAGTGCCGAAGGCCGGTGACAGGGTCCAATCCGGGCCCCCTTGCGGCGGCGGCGGAGGAGGATTGCCTGAAGATGGCGGCGGTGGCGGGTTACCCGACGATGGCGGTGGCGGTGGGTTGGCCGAAGCCGAAGAGCCCGGCGACAACTCCGAAACCAGCAGCGTCGCGGATGGATACTCGCTGCTAAAGGTGCCGATCCAGATGTCATACTGCCCGGATGTGGGAACAAAGCGCAGCAAGGGCTGCAGGCCCGCGCCGCTGTCATCGTCGCACCACCAGTTCCCGTTCGGATCATTGATGATCAGGGTCGTGTCACTGCCCGATTCGACGGTGAAGTTGATCTCGTTGAAAAACCCGCTTCCGAAGTGCAGCCGCACGTCCGGCGCCTCGGCCGCATAGCCGCGGCAACTGGTTCCGGTGCTGGTGGTAATCCCCGACACATTGTTCGGCCCACCCGCGGTGACTTGAATGCGATATGGATCGGGCGTGAAGCCGGACTGAAGCGTGTGCGTCCCAAATGTCGGATTGAGCGTCCAATCCTGGGCCGCTGCGGGCGCCGCCCACAGCGCCGCGGCTATTGCCGCCGTCCCGGCAATACTCATAAGCCTGTTCATACTGGTCTCCTAAACCTTGCGAGGGCTCTCGCCCCGTCTGACAATCCCCGCCGCGCCGTCCGCCGTCAAAGGCGGCCAGCGCCGGGAGTATCGCCAGCGCCGCCGCATTTTGCCAGCCCTTTTTCCTTAATGGAGGGATGCGGGCAAAGGACTAGTGCCGCACAAGCTGGACGAGCGTTGCCTTGTGGGTTGCTTTGGGATCGTCGGGAAAGGCCGTGCGCGCGGCGATTTCCCATTCGCTCATGTCGAATTGAGGCAAAAACGTGTCGCCCGTAACGTCACCTTCCACTTCTGTGAGATAGATCACATCCGCATCGCCGATTGCCTGTGCGTAAATCTCCGCGCCGCCAATGACGCAAACGTGTTCCGCGCCGCTATGCACGGCGATCTCGCGCGCGCGGCCCAGTGCCTCACCGACTGAATGCAACACCTCCACGCCTTCTACGGCCCAGCCCGCGTTGCGCGTGACCACGATGTTGGCGCGCCCGGGGAGCGGCTTGCCGAGAGACTCGAACGTCTTGCGCCCCATGACACACGGCTTGCCCATGGTGATTTCTTTAAAGTGTTTCATGTCGCCGGGAATGCGCCAGGGCAGTGCACCATCCTTGCCGATGACGCGGGTCTCCCGCGCCATGGCGACCACAAGCACGACTTTGGGAGCGTCAGTCATCCTTCCCTTCTCCCGCAAGGGCGCGCATCGCCTCTTCGCCAAACTTGAAATAAACCGTGCCGCCGCTGCGCTCAGCACCGAGATGTTCGTAGATGGCGATGGCGGCTTCGTTCCAATCAAGCGCGGACCACTGCATCCTGAGGCATCCGGCGGCGATGGCGCGGCGGGAAAGCTCCATCATCAGCTTCTTGCCGACGCCAAGTCCGCGCACGTTTTCGTCCACATAGATGTCTTCAAGGGCGAGCACCGGCCTTCCCGCGTAAGAAGCAAAGGCAAAATAATAGAGCGCCGAGCCCACGGGCTTCCCGTCCACTTCCGCGATAAGGCCATGCGCAATGGCATCGGGCCCAAAGAACCGCGCGCGCATGTCGGCTTCGGTGGCAGTGACTTCACCGCCCTCAAAGGCGGCGAGGCGCCGGGTGAAATCGAGGATCAGGGGAAGGTCGGCCTCTCCCGCATCGCGCAAGGTGACCTTTGCCATCAGACCGCGACAGGCGCCGCGATATGCGGGTGCGCTTCGTAGCCTTCAAGTTCGAAGTCTTTATAGGTGAAAGCGAAAACGTCCTTCACCAGCGGATTGAGCTTCATGGTGGGCAACGGCAGCGGCTCGCGGGTCAACTGTAGCCGCGCCTGTTCGAAATGATTGTGATAAAGGTGCGCATCGCCGAAGGTGTGCACAAATTCGCCGGGCTCAAGGTCCGTCGCTTGCGCCATCATCATGGTGAGCAGCGCATAAGAAGCAATGTTAAACGGCACGCCCAGGAACGTATCGGCAGAGCGCTGATACATCTGGCAGGAAAGTTTCCCGTCCGCCACATAGAACTGAAACATCAAATGGCACGGCGGCAGCGCCATGTCCGGGATGTCGGCCGGGTTCCAGGCGGTCACCACAAGCCGGCGGGAAAAGGGATTGCTGCGAATTTCGTTCTGCACCCATTCGATCTGGTCGATTTTGCGCCCCGTCCCGTTCGGCCACGAGCGCCACTGATGGCCATAGACGGGGCCGAGCTCGCCCGCCTCGTCCGCCCATTCATCCCAAATCGAAACCCCGTGTTCCTTGAGGTAGTGGGTGTTGGTGTCGCCCGCCACGAACCACAGAAGCTCGTGGATGATCGACTTGAGATGCAGCTTCTTCGTGGTGACCAGCGGAAAGCCCTCGGCGAGATCGAAGCGCATTTGATGACCGAACACCGAACGGATGCCGGTTCCCGTGCGGTCGGGCCGGTCGACGCCCTCGTCGAGAATACGGGTCAGGAGGTCGTGGTATTGCTTCAATCCAAATCCCCGTCGATCACATATTCGAGGATGCGCACGATCTGATCCACGTTGCGGCAGGTGGCGAAGGCGGCCGCGTCGATCTCTTTTAAAGCGTGATCGAGGTCCTCGCCGTGGAGCGTGATCAGCGGTTTTTCGTTCGCCACGGCAAAGCCCGCGTCAAAGGCCGCGTTCCATTGCTTGTACTTGTCGCCGAACCGCACGATCACGATGTCGGCGGTCTCGATCAGCGTGTTGTTCCGGATGGCGTTGATTTTGGCGCCCTTGTAGTCGGCCCAGAACTTCACGTCTTCATCGCCCAGAATTTCGGTGCCGCAGGCATCTGAATCCTCGTGGTCGAGCACCGGCGAGGTGATGTCCACGGTGAGGTCGGCTTTCTTAAGGGCCCTTGCCAGGGCCTCGCGCCAATCGGTGTGAATCTCCCCCGACAGGTGAATGGTCCATACGCGGTCGTCGGAAAATGTCATGGGCCCGGCCCCCCTTGCTCTGTTCAACAGGATTTGAGAATCGCCCGGATGTTAACCTTTTGTTGAGGCGCGGGCATCCCCCGGGGCGCGGTTCTCCCCACCTTTTATACGCACACCTTTTGTTAGGGCCCGCAAAGGCCTATATTAGGGCTGCCGGCTTTGCTGGCTATGGCGATAAACGGGCACGTAATAAGCGGATCGGACCCGGGGGCAGTACCCGGCGCCTCCACCACAAGCCCAGCGGAAAGCGCAGCCGCGCTGGGTTTTTGTGGGGGCGAACCAGGATCGACGGACGTGTAAAGGTGTACTTTTCGCCCGGCATGGCGCCACCGTTATCGGGGCCATATGCATAGTTGCCAACGACAACGATGCTCCGGTTGCTCTCGCTGCGTAAGCAGTGCGAAAGCCGAAACTTTAAGTCCTGATCTCTAGCAAGGTCAGGCGGGGTTTGGAGGCACCTGGCAACAGAAGCCTCCGCCTTTACCTTTCCTTACTTCCCTTTTGTCATCCTGTCCGCCGGACTGAAAACAGGCGACGGCTCGAAACGATGATGCGACTTACGACAATCCTGGCAGGGCTTTGGATCGCGCTTGGCACAAGCGTTGCCCCCGCGCAAGAGGCAGGCCCCAGCCCGCAACAAAGCGCCGCGGTACAGGGCCAGGTTGAACGCTGGCTTGACCAGGCGGCGCTCTTTCGTACGGGCGCCCAGGAAATGGCGCGGCTGTGGTCGAACGGCGGCGCTTTGCTCGGGCAACGCACCGACATCTTCATTGCCGAAGCGGAAGTGTTTGCGGATTTCACCGAAGACTACGCGCACCAAATTCAAAGCCAGCCATCGGGCGGCGATGCCGCGCGTGTTCTGCACGGCATTTCGCGTGACGTGAAAGACCGCCTTGACGCCCTCGACCATGCGCGCGGGCAAGGCGCCCCCGATGTGGTGCGCGTTTTGAACGGTATCGACCGCACAATTCATGAAGGTTTTGTGAGCCTCGGCTCGCCCCGTGATTTGCGCGCCGATGCCTCCCCGGCGATTCGCACCTCGTACCGGACGGACTAAAGCGGGCTGCCAGCCAAGGACCGCTTCGCCCGTTTCGTTGCGAATAATCCGCAAAACAGCCACGTTTTTACGCGATCATGCCCGCGGTTAACGGCCTTCTTGATTGACTCGCCGGGAACCCCGAGTACCCTTGGTTATGTGCTGCAGTTTGAGTGCTGCATCGCGCCGAGGGCGGCGTGCCGGGGACCCGACTTCTGACCAGGTGGATCGATGTCAAAGGATCAGATGCGTTACGATTTGATGGCCCAAGAGGCGTTGCGCGGCGTTGTGCGCAGCGCGCTTGAAGTTGTCGCCAAAGAAGGTCTGCCGGGTGAGCATCACTTCTTCATCGCGTTCGACACGAATTACGCGGGCGTGCAAATCTCCGATGAACTGCACGACCGCTATCCCGACGACATGACCGTCGTGATCCAGCATCAATTCTGGGATCTCGATGTCTATGACGACCGCTTCGAGATCAGCCTGACCTTTTCCAAAGTGCTTGAACGGCTCATTGTTCCTTACGCCGCCATCAAGGGCTTTTTCGACCCGTCCGTTCAGTTCGGCTTGCAATTCCAGGACGCGGGAGACGGCGAAGGCGGGGCGCTGCCCGCGCCGGACCCGCTCAAGCAGCTTCCCCCCACCGGCACCGAAGACGATGCGGCCGAGGGTAGCGAGGCCAAGGAACAATTCGGCGAGGTGGTCAGCCTCGACGCCTTCCGCAAGAAGTAGCGCCGCGCGTTACATCCCCATCTTCGCCGCCAGCTCCTGATCCCAGTACACGGCCTCGATCTTGTGGCCGTCCGGGTCGCGGACGAATGCGCCATAGTACGGCTCGCCATAGGCGGGCCGCGGGCCCGGCGCGCCGTCGCTTTCCGCCCCCGCCGCCAACGCTGCATCGAAGAACGCATCGACTTGCGCCTTCGAGGCGGCCATGAAGGCGAAATGGGTACCCTCGCCCACGCTCGGCGCCCCGCCGCTGAAAGGTGTCTGCACCCAGAACTCAGGGAACATCTTGCCGTAGGCGACGGCTCCTTCGTGTTCGAACTGGCGCTTCCCGCCAAGGGTTGCCAAAACCGCGTCGTAAAACGCAAGCGACCGGTCAAGGTCGGAAACGCCGATGGACACATGAGATATGATGGAGGGGTTTTCGTCGCTCATAATCGATCTACCTTGAATGATGACGGCATTGATGGCCCATGCTACACCACGCGCGACTCCCATTCACGCGTCAAGCCGATCCTGAAGAGACCATATGACCACCCGCACGGAAACCGACAGCTTCGGGCCCCTCGAAGTCCCGGCCGACAAGTACTGGGGCGCGCAGACCCAGCGCTCGCTGATGAATTTCGAGATCGGCACCGAAACCCTGCCGCTACCGCTGGTGCGCGCGCTCGGGGTCGTCAAATACGCCGCGGCCCGCGCCAATATCGCGCTCGACAACATCGATCCGAAACTTGGCAAAGCCATTTCCGATGCGGCATTGGAAGTGGCGGAGGGTAAACTCAACGATCACTTCCCTTTGGTGGTCTGGCAGACGGGGTCTGGCACCCAGTCGAACATGAACGCCAATGAAGTGATCGCCAACCGGGCGATCGAGCTTCTGGGGGGCGAGTTGGGTAGCAAGGACCCGGTCCATCCCAACGATCATGTGAACAAGTCGCAATCTTCCAACGACACCTTCCCCACCGCGATGCACATCGCGGCGGCGGAGGAGATCACGCACAATCTTCTGCCCGCGCTCAATTACTTGCGCAATGCGCTCAATGACAAAGCCAAGTCGTTTGAAAAGATCATCAAGATCGGGCGCACGCACTTGCAGGACGCAACCCCTTTGACGCTTGGCCAGGAGTTTTCGGGCTATGTCACCATGGTCGATAACGGGTTCCGCCGAGTCGCGGGCACGCTACCGGCCCTTTACGAGCTGGCCCAGGGTGGCACCGCCGTTGGCACCGGCCTTAACGCCAAACCCGGATTTGCTGAACGTTTTGCGGAAGAAGTGGCGGCTCTGACCAAACTCGAGTTCAAGACCGCCCCCAACAAGTTCGAAGCCCTTGCCACGCACGATGCAATGATCGAAGCGCATGGCGCGCTCAATTCCGTGGCTGTCAGCCTGTTCAAGATCGCCAATGATATTCGACTATTGGGCTCAGGCCCGCGCTCGGGCCTCGGGGAGATTTCGCTGCCGGAAAACGAGCCCGGCTCCTCCATCATGCCGGGCAAGGTGAACCCCACCCAGTGCGAGGCCATGACCATGGTATGCACGCAAGTGAT
>JANQLJ010000157.1 GCA_028280665.1 Alphaproteobacteria bacterium | reverse complement strand
CATCAAGGTGCAGGACGGCGCGCTGACCTCGGAACTGCAGCACATCAAACCGCGCGACGGCGTGCTTCTGGGCAAAAAGCCCACCGGCACTCTGGTTGCCGATGCCTTGCGCCCGGGGCGGCGGCTTTACCTGCTTTCCACGGGTACCGGTGCCGCGCCTTTCGCAAGCCTCATTCGCGAGCCGGATGTCTATGACCGCTTTGACGAGGTTGTCTTCACCCATACCGCGCGGACTCATGCGGAACTGGTGTATACGGAGGAATTGGTGAAGGTGGTGAAGGCTGACCCGCTGGTGGGCGAGCTTGTGAAAGACAGGCTTATCTATTTCAATTCGGTGACCCGCGAGGACGGGCTGCACAAAGGCCGCATCACCGATCTTATTGAAAGCGGCCGGCTCTTTCAGGAGATCAATCGCGAACCGCTCGACCCCAAACATGACCGGGTGATGGTCTGCGGCTCCATGGCCATGCTTGAGGACCTCAAAGCCATGTGCGAGGCGCGCGGCTTTGAAGAAGGCTCAAACGCGCGGCCCGGCGATTTCGTGATTGAGAAAGCCTTCGCCGGCGAGGGGATCTAAACGCGCCGCTCCGCTTGCCAAGGCGCGGGCCGTTTGGTCTGATCGCCGAAACGGGAGCGGGCAGGGTGAATGGCCAAATCATCTCTATCATCGGCGTTTCGCGGAGCCAGGCTTCTGGAATCCGCCTTTCCCGTCATCGTGCTTGCGGTCCTGATGGGCCTTGTCATCGCGGCCTTTGGCGATGATGCCACGGGCGGGCCGGCGCAGCTGGCCTTGATCGCGGCGGGCGCCGTCTCCGGCACGCTCGCAGTGCGGCGGGGCGTTGAGTGGAAACTGCTGGAGGCGAGCATCATCTCGACCGTCTCCAGTGCAACCATCGCCATGCTCATCCTTCTCAGTATTGGCGCGCTGATTGGCGTTTGGATGCTGGCGGGCGTCATTCCCACGCTTGTCTTTTATGGCACGCAAGTTCTTTCCCCGGCGGTTTTCTACCCAAGTGCGCTTTTGTTGTGCGCCATCGTCTCCCTCGCTATCGGCAGCTCGTGGACCACCGCGGGCGCGGTGGGCGTCGCGCTCATGGGCATTGCCGAGGCGACCGGGCTCTCCCTCGCCATGACCGCGGGCGCGGTGATTTCGGGCTCTTACTTTGGCGACAAGCTCTCACCACTTTCGGACACCACCAATCTTGCCCCCGCCGTTGCGGGCTCGGAGCTTTTCGATCACATCCGGTTCCTCTTGTGGACCACCGTGCCGGCCATATTGGTGGCGCTCGTCTTTTTTGTTATTGCCGCGCAACTTGCGGGGACGCCGCCGGAAACCGCACAAGTGGGCGGGCTCATCGAAGCGCTTAGCGCCAATTTTAATATTAGCTTGTGGCTGTTCGCGCCGCTTGTGATCTTGCTTGTTCTGGCACAGCGCCGCGTGCCCGCGCTCCCCACATTGCTGCTCTCGATTCTAATCGGCGGGGGTTTTGCCATCGCTTTTCAGTGGCAAGGCGCAAATGGCACTGGCGGCAGCGCCGCGGCGATGATCGGTCAAATCTGGCAAGTGGCGGCCAATGGCTATGAAGCGCAGACCGGCCATCCGGTTGCTGACGGGCTTTTGTCGCGTGGCGGCATGAGCAGCATGCTCACCACCATATGGCTCATCATCAGCGCCATGTTTTTTTCCGGAATGATGGAAGGCAGCGGGCAACTCGCGCGTCTCGTCACCGCTATGACGCGCGGATTGCAGCGGGCGGGCGCGGTGATCGCGGGCGCGGGCGTCACCGCGTTCCTCGCCAACGTCATCGCGTCCGACCAGTACATGTCCATCGTCATCACGGGCCGTATGTATGCGGATGAGTTTAAGCGGCGAAACCTCGACCCGGTGAACCTCTCCCGCGCGCTGGAAGACTATGGCACCGTCACCTCGCCGCTCATTCCCTGGAACACGTGCGGCGCCTACATGGCGGCGACCCTGGGCGTTGCGACCATCTCCTATGCGCCTTTCGCCATATTCAATTTCGTGGGGCCAATAATCGCGCTGATCTACGCCGCCTTGCACTTTCAGATACGCCCCCTGAGCGAGCCCAAAGCGGCTTAGATCGGCAACCTAGACTAGCCGCTTCATCACCTTGCGGAAGTCTTGCGCAATTTTCTCTTCTTCCGCGTGAGCGCCTTCGCTGATGACTTTCCGCCCACCCACATAGACATCGCGGACGGGACTACCCATGGAAGCGAAGATCCACGCATCGAGGGCATCATCGCCTTCTTTGCCCGCGAGCGCCGGGTGATCGGCATCGAGCACCACGATATCAGCGCGCGCGCCGGGCGCGATCGCGCCCGCCTTGAGGCCAAGCGCCTGGGCGCCCCCCTTGGCGGCGCGATCAAAAAACGCCCGCCCGGTGGAGCTGCCCGGCCCTTCGCCAAGGACATTGCGTTCCTTGCGTGAGAGACGTTGTCCATACTCAAACAAGCGGAGCTCTTCCGCCGCGTTGACCGTCACGTTGCTGTCCGAGCCCACGCCCAACGCGCCGCCCCGGTCGAGATAGGCGCGGGCAGGAAACAGCCCGTCCCCGAGGTTGGCTTCCGTGGTGGGACAAATCCCCGCAACCGCACCGCTTTTGGCGAGGGCCGCTGTCTCCCCATCGTCCATGTGGGTTGCGTGAACGAGGCACCAGCGCGTGCCCACCTCGAAGCGGTCAAGGAGCCAGGCCACGGGCCGCGCGCCGCTCCAGGCAAGGCAGTCATCGACTTCCTTTTGCTGCTCGGCAATGTGGATATGCACGGGCGCGGAACCGTCTATGGCACTGGCCCCCGCAAGAACTTCGCTTAAGAGAGATTCGGAAACCGCGCGCAGAGAATGGGGCGCGATCCCGATCCGGATGTTCGGCGCGCCCGCATACCCGCTCACCAGGTCTGAGACGAGAGAAAGAAAATCTTCCGCGCTGCATATGAACCGCGCCTGGTCTTTATTCGTAGGCGCTTCGCCAAACCCGCCATAGCGGTATAGCACCGGCAAATGGGTTATGGCGATGCCCGCCCTTTGCGCGGCGCCGATGACGCGGCCCGACATCTCGCCCGCTTGCGCGTAAGGCACGCCGCCCGGTGCGTGGTGAAGATAATGAAACTCACCCACGCTGGTGTAGCCGCCTTTGAGCATCTCCACATAAAGCTGCGCGGCGACGGCTTCGAGCTCTTCGGGGCCGATGCGGGCGGCAAAGCGGTACATGATTTCGCGCCAAGTCCAGAACGTGTCATCGGCGGGCCCTGCGCGTTCGGTGAGCCCGGCCATGGCGCGCTGAAAAGCGTGGGAGTGGAGATTGGGAATGCCCGGAACCGCGATGCCGCCCGCGTTTTTAATCGCGGTGTTAGGCGTTACCGATTGGATGAGCCCATCGCCCGCCACGTCCACCGCGACATCCGAAGCCCAGCCATCGGCAAGCAAGGCCTGTTTGAAGTAAAGCTGGCTCATAAGGCGGGCCTCAAATGGCGATCAGCGGCGTCCATGATGGAGCCGATCATACTACGCAAGACCGCGCGAAGGCGGCCCGCCTTTGTCTCGTCGAACGTCCAAGGGGGGCGCTCTTCCATATAGGCCGATTGCGCGAGCTCCACCTGGATGGCGTGAACTCCCTTATCAGGCCGACCATAGTGGCGCGTGATCCAACCGCCCTTGAAGCGGCCATTGGCGACGAAGCTGAAATCACTTTGCGCTTTGCAAGCCGTGAACGCGGCGACCTCAAGCGCCTTTGCACAGGTTTTACCGTCATTGGTGCCGATGTTGATGGTGGGCAGGGTTCCTTCAAAAAGCCGTGGCACCACCGACCTGATGGAATGACAGTCGTAAAGCACAACGAACCCGTGGCGTACCTTGGCGCGCTCGATCATCCGGGCCAGCGCATCGTGATAAGGATCGAAGAATGCGGCCTTGCGGCGGCTAGTTTCATCGGGCGTGGGCGCCGCGCCTTCATCGTAGATGGGCTCGCCGTCAAATGTTTCGGTAGGGCACAGCGCCGTTGTCGCCTGACCGGGGTAGAGCGACTGGCCGCCCGGGTTCCGGTTGAGGTCGATCACGTAGCGCGAAAGGTTCGCCTTGACCGTTGTGGCCTCGAAGGCGCTCGCGAAATCGTAAAGCCGGTCGATCCACCAGTCGGTATCGGTGAGTTCGCGGCCTTTTGCGTTGAGCCGCGCGGCGATCTCCTTGGGCAATCCTGTCCCGGTATGAGGCATGCTCATCACAAGGGGGCCGCCGCGTGGGGTTATCTCAACGACTTCCATCAGCGTTTCTCAGACCTTTCCTTGGTTTCTCTCTGATCTTGTTTAGTTGACGCCGGATTTACCATACGCGGTTCGTAAGGCTCAAACCAGAGGTGCTAGCCGCCACCATATACGTGCTGCGATCCGTCAATCCGTCCAATTTAGTCCGTATACGTTTGATTAACTGAGATTACAAAAGAAGCGAAAATTCGCAGGTTTCAGCCGCACTTTATGAAAATTAGCGCAAAATCTTTAGAGGCCGATAATTCCGCATCGGGTAGCCTAAACATCACGGCGCGCCTTGCCTGTGAGGGGCGCTTGTATCTGCGTATGGATGTGTAATGGCGTACCTGGGGCGTAAGCTCGATAAGTTAGCCGCGGTGCTTCGCGGCGACCGGTTTGACGCCGTGGCAATCGACCCGAAGACGGTTCGGTTCCGCGACCCGGACCGCGAACGCGCCTTTGCGGAAGTCCACTTTAAGCAGCATGCGCTGCCCACGTTGTTTTATACGTTCCTCGGCCTTGCCGCCTATATGTCGTTCGGGATTCTCGACGTCATCTATTTGCCGGATACTTGGGAACCGGTGCTCGCCATTCGCGCGCTCACGTGCCTTGCGATGATCTCCTTCATCACCGCCTGGTTCTTGCAGGGCAAGAAGTTGGGCTATCACTTGATCCCGGCGGTCGCCATGGCGGTGGCGGGTATTGGCATCATCGCCATGGTCGCGATTATGCCGAGCCCAAAGAACGAGACTTACTACGCCGGGATCCTTCTGGTGGTCACGTTCTTCTGCAATATGCCGTTGCTGCGGTTCTACCACGCGGTGGCGGTCACATCGGCGTTGATCCTCGGTTACTCACTGGTTGCCCTTGTGGTCAATCCCATTCCGACCGCCGTCTTTGTGAACAATATGTTCTTCTTTGTTTCAATGGCGCTTTGGTCGTTGTGGACCAACTATTGGCATCAGCTCTATGCGCGGCAGGATTTCTCGCACACCCGCAAGCTGCGGGACGAGGCGGCCAAGATCTCGGCCTTGCTCCACGAAGCTCAAGCCGCCAACCGCGCGAAGAGCGAATTCCTCGCCATTATGAGCCACGAGCTGCGCACGCCGCTCAACGCCATCCTGGGTTTTTCCGACATGATGCGGACCGGCATTCATGGGTCCGTGGAAAACAACGAATACCAAGAGTATCTCGAACACATCCATGAAAGCGGCACGCACCTCTTGCGGCTGATCACCGATATCCTCGACCTCTCAAAGGCGGACGCGGGCAAATTGGAGTTGCGGGAGGGCCTGGTCGATATCGGCGCGACGTTGCGGGCATCGGCCGACATGCTCAAACCGCTGGCCGAGAAAGGCGGGATTGATCTGAAACTGAGCGTGCCTGAAATCACGCCGGTCTTGAAGGCCGACGAGCGCAAGGTGCGGCAGGTCCTCATCAATGTGATTTCGAATGCGGTTAAGTTCACGCCCAACAAAGGATCGGTTTCGGTTGAGGCCTTTGCGGAACCGGGTGGCGGCTTCTCCATTACCGTTGCGGACACAGGGATCGGCATTGCGAAGGATGACATCCCGCGCGTTCTCGAACCTTTCATTCAGGTGGATTCGGCACTCAACCGGCGCTATGAAGGCACGGGCCTCGGGCTTCCCCTCGCCAATAAGCTCATGGAGGCTCATGAGGGCGCACTCGTGATCGACAGCGAGGTCGGCAAGGGCACGACCGTGAGGGTCACCTTCCCCGTGGGCCGCTTGGATGAGGATGGCAAGGCCCCGCCGGTTGCCGCTGCCGGGTAGCAACTCAGGTCACAGGGGCTTGCGAACGCTCAGCATCAGGATATTGCGCGTGCTGTCTTCGCGCAGATCGAACTCACCGCCGAGGTCTTTCGCAAGATCGATCATTTCGTCTCTCGACCGGTAGATCAGAGTCCAATCTGAAATGCACTCGGCGCGCCAGCGTCCGTTATCGCGCAAGTTTTGCACGTTCGCGACCACGAACAGCCCGCCGGGCTTCAACAAGGAAAAAAGCGTGTTGCAGAACCGCTTAGCGCGCGGCTGCTTGAGGTAGTCGAGAATACCCAAGGAGTAGATGATGTCTTGCGGCGGAATCGCCGGGTCGATGGAGCGGGGATTGACCAGCCGCTGAAACCCTGTCTGCAGGCAATTGACCGTCACCACGCCCTTCTGCCGGAGCGTTTCGGGGTATATGCGCTCGAACGATGCGTTGAGCGCGCGGTCGTCCTGATCAAGAAGGGTGAACACGGCGGGGCGCTGGGATTCAGCATAGAGCGCTTGACGCACCTCTTCCGACGCGCCGCATCCGATACTCAAGACGCGAAGCTGCTGCTCGCGGGAGGGGATGGCGAGGCTTTTCTTCAAGATGTCGCACATGATCGTCTTGCGCGTTTCCACGCAGCGCAGGGATTCGCGCCCGAGCCGGTGCAGCAGCTTGCCGTAAATGCTCTCGCCCGCATCGGCATTGCTGTAGACGTAATCAAGAACGCCATAATCGCCGGGATAGCCCAGGGGCTTCTGGTAAGCGCGCCTCCAAATGGGCCCTGCGAGAAACTCAGGCGTTACCACCCGTTCGGTGTAGCGCTTCATGGCGGCGAAGATCTCTTCATCACCCGCGATGCCCGTGAGCATCATGTCGATCTCATGGCAGAGCGCCATCCAGGGCGGGGTCAGCTCGCCTTCGACCATGTCGAGAAGCGCGCGCTCTTCAATCTCATCGAGTTGCGGCGTTCCCTCGAGCAGCGGTTTGCACGAACGTACAAGATCAAGCGCGTCGGCACAGGCGCGGCGGTAATCGGCCGGCACAAGGCTCCAGTTCTTCTGACGATTTGGGCCCAGAGCATAGGAGATAAGGTGGCGCCGGTGCTGCTCGCGCAGGTTGGCGATGTTCAGGTAATCGCCTTCAAGGTGTATTCCGAGAATCGTGCCACTGTTCGCGGGCTGATGGCGGACCACGCGGCCTTTCCCTTCAAACAGGGTGCGTTCGCCATAGCGCAATTGAAGAGGCGCGCTCATGCCCACATCGATGGAATTGTCGTTGGCGCCAACCACCGCAAGGCCGGTCATGCTGAGGTCTTTAAGCTCATACTCGTGGTTCAGCATGCGCACGGCCGGGCTGTGCATGGGGAAGAGGTCTATGGCCCGAATGCGCGGTGAGCGGTACCGGATGCGGGCGTCATCGGCGCCTTTGAGTTCTTCGTATGCACTGTAAGGCACGATATTCACCGCGGCCCGTTCCTTCCCGTTCCCACACCCCAGGATGGTGCAACCAGAGATACCAAATACTGGATGTTTACGAATGGCTAACTTTAATAAAACCCTAATTTTGTGTGCGAAACGTTAATCCGTCGCAATTGTGTTGATTCGTTCAAGGCCCTAAGGGGTCGGCGGATAGGGGGACATGGGTAAGTCCAAAGACTTATTGCTGTTCTTGGCGGTGTTGCTGCCCACACTGGTCCTGGCGGCCGGCGTCAAGGACCTGCGCGTCTCAGCCGAGACGAGAGTCTTGGCGGGGCCGGACAACCCGGTGCGTCTTGATTTGGAACGGTTCGAGCAACGGTTCGCCCAGAACAACAATCTCCTTTTCGTTGTAACCCAAGGCGAGGAGACCGTCTTTTCCGAGGCCGGATTGCGCGCCATCGATGCGCTTACGGAGCATGCCTGGACATTGCCTTATGCAAGCCGGGTGGACTCGATCACCAACGTTCCTCTCATAGAAGCAAGCGACGATAGTTTCGGCGTTGCGTCCTTGCACGACCGCGGCTTGCCGCAAACGGCCGAGGAAACTGATGCGGCGCGCGCGGACATTCTGGCGGAGCCCTGGGCGGCAGGCTTGCTGGTTTCGGGGAGGGGCGATGTGGCGGCGGTAAATGCGCTGTTCGTTCTGCCGCCCGAGGCAACGCGCGAGATCGCCGAGATTATGGCCGCGGTGGAAGAGCTTGAGGCGGGCATCGCGGAGGAGTTTCCCGGTACCGAGATTTATGTAACGGGAAATGTCGCGCTCATGAATGCCTTTGCGGTCAGCGCCCGGCGCGATCTCGTCTGGCTTATTCCCTTTGCCCTCATTCTGGTTGTCGCCATCGCATTTGCGTTTCTGCAGGACATTTGGCTTGTTGCGGCGGTTGCGGTTTACCTTCTCCTTTGCAGTCTCGGCGGGATGGGCGCGGCGGGATGGGCGGGCCACATTTTCAATCCCTCGTCGGTTTACATCCTCAATCCGGCAACCGTCGCCGCCCCGATCATTATCATGACCCTTGGGCTCGCCAGCATCATTCACTTTATCAGCGGGATACAGACCGCGCGCGCCCAGGCGCGGGGGGTTTCCGAGGCGGTTGATTTTGCCCTTGAGGAGAACCGGTACCCCATCGCAGTCACAATCGCGACGACGGCCTTCGGGTTCCTTTGCATGAACGCGGCGGTGTCGCCTCCCTTGCGTGAGCTTGGGAACATCGTCGTGGTCGGATTGATCATCGCGCTCGGCCTTGCGTTCTGGGGGATGCCGTTTGTGTTGCGCCGGTTGCCCGTAAGGGAACGCCCGATCCCTTCGCGGAAGACTCTGTCCGTGATTGTCAACTGGGTGGTGCGGCGCAAGGCGCTCATCGTGCTGGCCGCTGTTTCGTTGGCGGTTTTTGTGGCAATCGGCATTGGCCGCATCAAGCTCGATGACGATTTCATTCGCTACTTCGATGGCTCGTTTGAATACCGCATTGCCTCGGACGTCGCCGAGGACCGGCTGACGGGACTCAATCTGTTGGAGTTTGCGTTTGAATCCGGCGAGGCGCACGGCATCAACGATCCTGCTTATGTCGCGCGCCTTGAAGCCTTCTCAAGCTGGCTGCGCAATCAGCCCGGTGTCGAACATGTGACCAGCCTGAGCGATAAGTTGCGGCAAATTCACCGTGCCTTGGAACCCGATGCGGCGCCGGATGCGCTGCCCGAAAGCCGTGATCTTACGGCCCAATATCTGCTGCTTTTTGAATTGAGCCTGCCGCCTGGGAACGACATTGCCGACCGCATCAATGCGGACCGCAGCGCAACGCGGCTCACGGTGGTCATGCGGCATGTGACCTCGGCGGATATACGCGCGCTCAACGCCCGCGCCATTGCATGGCTTGCTGAAAACAATCCTGTTGAAGCGCAAGCGGGCGGGCATAGCATCAACTATTTCTTCGCGGCCCTTTCGCTCACCAACATCCGCGCCATGATCGGCGGCACGGTTTTCGCGCTGGTGCTGATTTCCTTTATCGTGCTCATCGCGCTGCAGGATGTAAGGCTGGGCGCCATCAGTCTTGTATCGAATGTCCTGCCGCTTCTTCTCGGCTTCGGCATTTGGGGCTTTGTAGTGGGGGAAATCGGTCTTGCCTCGTCGGTGGTGGCGGCCATGACGTTCGGCATTGTTGTTGATGATACGGTTCACTTGCTGGTGCGGTTCAAGCGTGCCCGCGCAAGCGGATTTGGCCCGGAAGCGGCGATGAAGATCGCTTATGTCGACGTGGGCCGCGCCATCGTCATCACCAGTTTGGCACTCACCGGCGGGTTTTTGCTTTTGACGTTCTCGGGTTTTGAAATCAACTCAAGCCTCGGTCTCTTCATAAGTATCATCGTGATTTGCGCCTTGCTGATCGTGCTCTCGCTGGTGCCGGCGCTTGTTCTGCTGGCCTTTTCCCGGTCTGGGGAACTGGCCGTTATTGAGATCAAACCTGAGGGGCCCGCGGAGGCGGACCCCTAAACCGGTTCGTTCACGCGGCGATCACCGGCTCGCCCGCAATGGTCGTGCGGTGCAAGAGCCGCGCATGACCGTCATAGCCGCCGGTTGCCGCATGAAGCACCCGGCGGTTATCCCATAAGAGCAGCATGTCCTTTTGCCACTTATGGCGATACTGAAACTCGGGCTTGAGCATATGGAGATAAAGGGGGCCTAAAATCTCCGCGGCGTCTGCATCGTCCATGCCTTCAATACCGACCGTGTAGACCGGGCTGATGTAAAGCGACTTGCGCCCCGTCACCGGGTGAACGCGCACCATGGGGTGGGCGTGACGGACTTCCGCTTCCTCGGAAACCAAGATCTTCATGGACCGCTCATGGCGGTCCGCGGCGAACGCCCCCTTGGTGGAGTAACCCAGGACGGCGCTATGGAGCGCGCGCAACCCTTCAAGCTCTTTTTGGTCTTCAGGGCACAAGGCTTCGAAGGCGAGCGTTGCATCGGCGAACAGCGTATCGCCGCCTTGGGGTGGAATGACTTTGCCATGAAGCAGCGTACCCGCGGGCGGCACGTCTTGAAAGGACCAGTCCGAATGCCACGAGTCGGCGGCGAAAGGCGGCGCGGTTTCATCCGCATCGCGGCGGATTTCGATAACGTGAGGATGGTCTTGAACAGGTTCGATGTAAGGATCATCGCCAAAGGGGCCGAAGCGCGCGGTGATCGCTTCAAGCTCGTCAAGGCTCAACGGTTGATTGAGAAAGGAAAGCACGGGAAAAGCCGCCCACGCCGCGTGAATGGCGGCCCACGCCGCATCATCCTCAAGTCCCGCGAGCCGCACGCCCGTGATTGACGCAGCGAAAGGCGCATCAAGTTCAGTGATTTCAAGTTCTGCAAACAAATTTAGCCTCAACCGGATTGTGGGATTGAGTATAAGAGGGATAGAATCTGCTGCAAGGTTCTAACAATGGGCATGTGCGAATTATTTGGGGCGCAAAATACACCTCGTCCCGCCCGATTTACCGCCTATATTGTCCGCATTCAAAAAAATATGGAGCTGCCAGTGACGGATATAGGTCTTACGCATGTCGCTCTTCCGTGTACGGACATGGAAAGAACCATTACCTTTTACCGCGACTATGGAGATATGGAAATCGTGCATGACCGTGACAGCGGCGGCGCGCGCGTCGTCTGGCTTTCCGACAAGACGCGGCCCTTTGTCATCGTGTTTCTTGAAACTCAAGACATTCCCCATCCCTTGGGGCCTTTCTCGCATCTCGGCGTGGGGCTTGCCTCCCGCGAGGAAGTGGACGCGCGCATTGCCCGCGCCCGTGCCGCCGGCGTTGAGATCGACGGCCCTCATGACACAGGCCCGCCGGTGGGGTACTGGGCGTTTCTGCGGGACCCGGACGGCCACACGCTGGAGCTCGCCTACGGCCAGGCGGTGCATCTGGTGGTGGATCAGGCCTCTTTACATGTGCATCAATATGCACATATAAATCACCGCCATGACCGTTGAACCAAGCCGTATCAAGGCCGCCGATTGTTGCACGGAGCTTCTTGCGACCGATTTCCTTCAGGCTCTGTGCGAGCCCTCGCGCGCGGCGATCTTGCGGGCGCTGGTACTCAAGGGCCGGATGGACATTTCCTCCCTTGCGCAGGATTTGCCCATCGACCGGTCCGTGATCTCCCGGCACCTGCAGACCATGGAGAAGGCGGGCATCGTCACGTCGGAAAAGGAAGGGCGCCACACCTACTATCAGGTCAACGGGCCAACGCTGATCGAGGAGCTTGAAAAACTGACCGAGGGCTTGCGTCAAATCCGGCCTTTCTGTTGCCCATAAAAAATTTTGACTCAACATGTGCACGACAATGCACGGAAAGGAGACTCAGATGTCAAAGCAACGTGTGCAACTCGCCCTCAATGTGAAGAACATTGATGAGGCGGTGGACTATTACAGCAAGCTCTTCGGGGCGGAGGTGAACAAGTGCAAGCCGGGCTATGCCAACTTTGCCATCGACGAGCCGCCGCTGAAACTGGTTCTGTTTGAAAATCCGGGTGCGGACGAACGCATCAACCACCTCGGTGTCGAGGTGTTCGACCAGGCCGATGTGGCGGCGGCGACTGACAGGTTCGTCAAGGCCGATATTGCGGGCGAACAGGAAGTCGCTTCGACCTGTTGTTATGCCACGCAAGACAAGATTTGGAGCGCGGACCCTCAAGGTTTGCGCTGGGAGTGGTACGTGATACTTGAGGATTCAGAGACGTTCTTCGCCGAAGAACCCGTGGACGCCTAAAAGAAAACCCGCTCAATCGCCCAATAAAGGCCGATTGCCGCGATCACGGCGGAGACGGGGATTTGAAGGCTCGCGCGGTACCAGGGCCGCTTGTAGAACCAGTGGAGCATCGCCCACAGGCCGGCAAGTACGGTTAGCTGGCCGATCTCGACGCCCACATTGAACGAGACGAGCCCAGTAATGAACTGGCCCTCGGGCATGCCGATATCGGCGAGCACTCCGGCAAAGCCGAGGCCGTGCAAGAGGCCAAACCCGAACACCACTGCCGGCCGCCAGGGCGTCATGCGGTTAAAGGCGATGTTCTCGATGGCGACGCCCGCAATTGAAAGCGCTATGAGCGGCTCGACAATCGCGCCGGGCACATTCACATAGCCCAAAATGGCAAGCGCAAGCGTGCAGGTGTGCGCGACGGTGAAGCTCGTCACCTGGATCAGCAGAGGCCGAAACTGGATGCTCGCAAGGAAAAGGCCGCACACGAACAAGATGTGATCAAGCCCCTTGGGCAGAATATGGAAGTACCCGATAACGAGGTATTGCCAGACCGCTTGGCCCATGCTGGGCGGGGGAGGGTCTTCGGCGCCCCGCGCGTTGTGTCCACGATCAGGGTCCTGAGACGGCCGGGGCCGGCCATATTGCTCTTCGAGCTGGCGGATGATCTCGTCTTCGCTGGGGTGCGCGGGGGCGGGGGCGGGGGCGGGCGCCACCGCCACGGCAATCACGAGGGCGATGAGCCCCGCCGAAAAGGCGCGAACGGCCGTCTGCAAATTCCTCTCCCCTCCAAACCCCCAGCAAGCGATGAGGTTTGACATATCCCTTTTGCGGTGCGGCGGGTCAAGCTGTATGAAGGGGGGGTAACTCTATGGTGACTGGCAGGTAACGCTGCGATGGATCCTGCTCCGCGCTCCGCATTCCGGGTTGAGAGCCTCACGAAAGTCTATCAGACAGGCGAAACGCAAGTTCACGCCTTGCGCGGGCTCACCATGGACGTTGAAGACGGTGAGATGATCGTGCTTCTGGGACCTTCCGGCAGCGGCAAGTCGACCCTCGTGAATATTTTGGGCGCGCTCGATCATCCGACGTCAGGGAAGGTCTTTTTTCACGACCAGGAACTGACCGCGTTCAACGACGGTGCGCTTACGGCCTTCCGGCGGGAAAATGTCGGCTTCATCTTCCAGTTCTACAATTTGATGCCGAGCCTTACGGCGCGCGAAAACGTGGCGCTTGTCACCGAGATTGCCGATGATCCCATGGAGGCGGAAGAGGCGCTGGCGCTTGTGGGTCTCGGCGACCGGATCGATCATTTCCCTTCGCAGCTATCAGGCGGGGAGCAGCAGCGCGTTGCCGTGGCGCGCGCCGTTGCGAAACGTCCCGGCGTTCTGCTCTGCGACGAGCCCACGGGCGCGCTTGATTCGGCAACCGGCATACAAGTGCTCGAAGCGCTGGAGACGGTGAACCATGAGCTTGGCACCACCACCATCGTCATTACCCACAATGCGGGGATTGCCGACATGGCCGACCGCGTGATCTCGCTGGCCGACGGGGAGATTTCGCACATCAAGGTCAACGAGACGCGCAAACCGGCAAGGGAGCTGAGCTGGTAGGCCCATGTCCATGCTCGACCGAAAACTAAGGCGCGATCTCATCCGTATCTGGGGCCAAGTGATTGCCATTGGTTTTGTGATCGCGGCGGGGGTCGCGGTGGTGGTCCTTTCAATGGGAACGCTCACGTCGTTGCGCGACACGCGCGATGCCTACTATGAGCGTTACCGGTTTGCCGACGTCTTTGCCTATGCGCGGCGGGCGCCCGAACGTCTGGTCGCGGTCATGGAAGACATGCCCGGGGTTGCGCGGGTGGACACGCGCATTGTCGAGGACATTATTCTTGAAATGCCGGGCATGGTGGAGCCCGCGCGCGGGCGCATGATCTCCTTGCCCGAGGGGCGCGAGCCCGAGCTCAATCGTCTTTATGTGCGCAGCGGGCGGCTGGTTGAACTCGGGCGGCCCGACGAAGTGGTGCTGAACGTGGGCTTTGCGGAGGCCAACAATCTTCATCCCGGCGATGAGATCGTCGCCAACGTCAACGGCCGCCGCCGAACGCTTCAAGTTGTCGGCACGGCGCTGTCGCCTGAGTTCATCTATGCCATTGCCCCCGGTGAGTTCATTCCCGACAACCGCCGCTATGGCGTCATGTGGATGGGCCGCGAGGCGCTGGAAGCCGCCTTCGACCTCGACGGTGCGTTCAACGAGGTCACGCTCAGCCTGACCCGCACCGCCATCGAGGCGGATGTCATCGACCGGGTGGATGACCTGCTGGAACCTTATGGGGGCGTGGGCGCCTACGGCCGCGAGGATCAGCAATCCGATGCCTATGTGCGCAGCGAGTTCGAACAGCTTGCAACGCTCACCACCATCGTGCCGCCGATCTTTCTGGCGGTGGCGGCGTTTCTTCTCAACATTGTCATCAGTAGGCTGATCGACACCGAGCGGGAGCAGATCGGGCTCCTAAAGGCGTTCGGTTATTCCGACCTGGCGGTTGGCTGGCATTACATGAAGTTCGTGCTCGCCATTGCCTGTTTTGGCGTCTTTATGGGCTGGGTCTTCGGGGCGTGGCTCGGGCGCGGTATGACAGGAGCGTACGCGGAGTACTTTCAGTTTCCGTTTCTGCTTTACCGGCCCGACTTGAGCACATTTATCGGATCAGGCGCCTTGTCGCTGGCAATCGCAGTGGCGGGCGCCTGGTTTGCGGTACGGCGCGCGGTTCAAATCGCGCCCGCCATCGCCATGCAGCCCCCGGCGCCGCCCACCTATCATAAGAACCTGGGCAACCGGCTGGCGGTTATGAACTGGCTTGGCGCGCCCAGCCGCATGATTGTGCGGCATGTGGTGCGCTGGCCGGTGCGCGCCGGGCTTACGGTCGTCGGCATTTCCTTCTCGGGTGCGCTTCTGGTTTCGTCTTTCTTTTTTCTCGATGCAATCGACGAAATGCTCGAGCTCTTTTTCTTCGCCAATCAGCGCCAGGACATCACCGTCGTTTTTCCTAATCCGCGCGCCGACATCATTGCCGAAGACCTGATGAACCTGCCCGGCGTTGAGCGGGCCGAGGTCTTCCGCATCGTGCCGGTCAAGCTGCGTCACGGCCATCTGGAAGAACCGGTCGGGATTACCGGCATCGATCAAACCGCCGACCTCACAAGGCTTCTGAGCGCCGAAGGCCGGCCGGTCGAGTTGCCGCCGGACGGCCTTGTGCTCACCGAACAGCTCGCCACCATGCTCGAGGTGACCACCGGCGACTGGGTCGAGATGGAAGTGATGGAGGGCCGCCGTCCGCACGTCACGGCGCCGGTGAATGCGATCAGCCAGGAATGGGTTGGGCTTTCGGCGTATATGGACCGGCTTGCGCTCAGCCGCTTGATGGGCGAGGCCCCCGCCGCGTCCGGCGGCTATCTCTCCGTCGACGCGAACCAGTTGCAAGCCTTCTTCGACCGGGTGAAAGAAGTGCCGTCCGTTCAGGCGGTCACCATGCGCGGCGCGGCGCTTGAAGAGTTCGAGGAGATCATGGACGAAACCATGGTCTCCATGGTCATGTTCTACATTCTCTTTGCCTCGCTCATCGCCATCGGCGTTGTTTACAACAGTGCACGCATTTCCCTTTCCGAGCGCGGGCGGGAACTTGCCAGCATGCGCGTGCTCGGCTTCACCAAGGGCGAGGTGGCGGGCGTGCTGCTGGGCGAGTTGGCGCTCATGACCTTCATCGCCCTGCCGCTTGGCTGCTTTTTCGGCTTCCTGCTCGCCTCCTACATGGTGCATCAGTTCAGCAATGAACTCTTCCGCCTTCCGCTGATCATCTACCCCTCAACCTATGGCCGTTCCATCATCGTTGTGAGTTTGTCCGCCGTTATCACCGGCTTTCTCGTGGCGCGGCGTGTCAACAATCTCGACCTTGTAGCGGTCCTCAAGACCAGGGAGTGAACGCAAAATGCGCAAACGACGCGTGTGGATAATTCGAGGGGTAGCGGCAGGGGCGCTTGTGATCGCGCTCATTTATGCCTTTCTGCCGCGGCCCATTCCTGTGGACATGGCCACCGCCACCCGCGCGCCGCTCGAGGTCTCGGTGCGCGATGACGGCTACACCCGCGTGCGCGAGGTTTATACGGTTTCCGCGCCCTTGCCGGGGCGGGTCTTGCGCTTTCCCGGCGAGGTCGGCGATGAGGTGGTGGCCGGTGAGACGGTGCTCGTAACCATCCTGCCGTCCGATCCCACCATGCTGGACGTGCGCACGCGCACCGAACTTGAATCCGCCGTGCGCGCGGCGGAAGCCGCGCTTGCGCTTGCGGAAGCCGAGGTCGAACGCATGGAGGCGGCGGTCGAGTATGCGCTTACCGAGTATCAGCGGACCGAGGAGCTTGCCCGCCGGGGCGCGGTCTCCGAAGCGGCGCTCGACCGGGCGCGGCTTGAATTGCGCACCCAGCGCGCCTCGCTCCAGCAAGTGGAGGCGGCGCTCAATGTGCGCACGCATGAACTTGAGACCGCGCGGGCGGCCCTTATCTCGCCGGGCGAGGACGCCGAGGAAGACGACGAAGGCTCGGGCTGCTGCGTTGCCGTGCGGGCGCCGGTATCGGGGCGCATTTTGCAGATCTATCAGGAAAGCGAATCGGTGCTTGCGGCGGGGACGCCCCTGGTGGAGATCGGCGACCCTCATGACCTTGAGATTGTCGCTGACCTTCTTTCAACCGACGCGGTGCGCGTCAATGAGGGTGATCCGGTGGTTGTCGAGCGGTGGGGCGGCGAGGCCAACCTGAACGGCGTGGTCGACCGGGTGGAACCCTTCGGCTTTACCAAAATCTCTTCCCTGGGGATCGAGGAACAACGGGTCAATGTCATCATATCGCTCACCGATTCCCCTTCGATCTGGGGCCGGCTCGGCCATGGCTACCGCATCGAGGCGCGGGTGGTTCTTTGGCGCGGGGCGAGTGTCTTGCAAGTTCCGCTGAGTGCGCTTTTCAGCCATGGCGAAGGGCGCGCCGTCTTTGTGGTGCATGGCGGCCGCGCGCGGCTTACGCCCGTTGAAATCGGTCAACGCAATCCCGATGCGGTGGAAATTGTGCGCGGTCTTGAAGAAGGCGACCGCGTGATCGCGCATCCCAGCGACCGCATCTCGGCTGGCGTACTTGTCACAGAACGCGGCAACGAGTGATCGCACGCCCATTGCCGGCTGGACATCAATGCGGTTTGCACTAATGTTTTTGCGGGGCCCCTCACACGAATCGGCACATTTCCCGGAAGGCATTGATGACCGCAAGAGCCAAGCACTACGAAAAAATGTACGAAATGTTCGAGGCGTCGATCTCAAAAAGGGTCGATTGCGGAAAGATGTGCGCGCCCTTGAACGGCGGAACGCCGGTGTGCTGCACCACCGATCACGCCGTCCCCATCGTGACCACGGGCGAGTGGCGGCACCTCAAGACCATTAGCGAGGCCTGGAAGAAGTACAAACCAAACGACAAGGCGGGCCGCAAAATCGTCGATGACCTGCACGAGGATTGCCGCGCCATCGAATGCAAGATCGCGCCTTATTGCGACCGGGTCAGCCGCACGCTCGCCTGCCGCGCCTTTCCCTTCTTTCCCTATTTCACCAAGGAAGAGGAGCTGGTGGGGCTTTCCTACTATTGGACCTTCGACGACCGCTGCTGGGTCATCTCAAACCTGCAGGTGGTTGAGCAGGATTTCGTCAAAGAGATGATCGAAACTTACGAATATCTCTTCAAAAAAGACCGCGACGAAAAAGAAGCCATGGTGGATCAGTCCAAGTCCATGCGCAAAGTGTTCTCGAAAAAAGGCAAAGTCATTCCGATCATCGGGCGTGACGGGGGCTACTACAAAATTCTGCCCAAGACCAAGGGCGCCATCGTGCCGGCCAAGCTCTCGGACTTCGGGCCCACGGGCCCGTTCGTTTCCGACGAGGCCTATCACAAGGCGATCAAAGAGGAGGGCGGCGATCCCACCGGCCACTCCCTCAAGGACGCGGAAGCTTAAGCCTCAAGCGAATGTAACGGCGGCAATGGGCGGGAAGCGCTCGGGCAATTGGTACCAGCTATCGCCGCCGTTTTCGGTAATCCACACACCGCCGGTGGTCGACCCCATGACCAGCCGTTCGCCGCTGGCGTCGATATCCAGGGCGTGGCGGTAAACAAGATCGTAGGACGCGGCTTTGGGAAGGCCGTCCGACAGAATATCAAAGCTCTTGCCCCCATCTCTGGTGCGCGTGACCACGAACTTGCCGTCCTTGGGATAGCGGTATTCGTCCTTGATGCCGGGCACGAACCAGGCGCGGTCCGGGTTCTCCGGGTGCACTGCCACCGCGAACCCGAAGTTCGAGGGCTCATGCTGGTCAAGCTCCGTCCAGTTGGCGCCAAGGTCTGTGGACTTGAAGATGCCGTTGTGGTGCTGCATCCACAGCATGTCGGGGGCCGAGGCGCATTGCACCACCCGGTGGGGGTCTTGCTGCACCGGGTCATGGGCGAGCTCGGGCGGCGTATATTCCGCGCGTAAGCCGCTTGATCTTTTCTCCCAGCTCGCGCCGCCGTCTTCGGTGCGCCAGACACCGGCACTCGACATGGCGATGATGACATGATCGCGGTTGCGGGGGTCGACGCAGATCGTGTGGATGCCGGTTTCGTCGAAGCCGCCACCGGACCAATCCGGCCGGCTTGGGTCGTCCCAAAGGGACTGGACCAATTGCCAGCTCACGCCTTCGTCTTCCGATGTGAAGAGCGCGCCGGGCAGGGTTCCGGCCCAGAGCCGCCCCGCGCCATCGTCTTCGATGGCCCACACCATGCTCACCGACAGCTCATCGCCTTCGGGCAGCGCGGGCGTTGGCGCCTCCTCCCAGCTTGTCCCGTCATCTGCCGACTTGTGCATCTTGGGCCCGAAGTGGCCGTCGGTGATCGAAACATGCAAGGTCTTCTTCACGGGCAAGGCGAACGTGACCGGACTGCCGAGAAAATGCTCATGCGCAATCGACCAGTTGTCTTTGCCTTTGCGCCGCAGGTCGAACAGGCCTTTCCTTGTGCTCAATAAAATCCGGTCAGACATGGGAATCTCCCTCGTGGGTCAGGTTAGCCGCCCGACAGCGCCTGCATGACATAAATCTCGCAGGCCTCGGTCACGGGCATGTCGAGCACCTTCTTTGGGTCCTCGCGTTTGTTGTTCAAAAAGATGGCGACGTGTTTGCGCAACGCGCCGGTATCGTCGAGAACGTAGCCGCGGGCGGTGGGCGCATGGGCGAAGGCCGCGTCCAGAACGGCCCGCACCGTATCGCCGGGCACGGGTCTTTGGCCTGTGTCGATCACGTCCCGCAAGTGCTGGGTGAAAGCAAGCTGCGCCATGAAGTCCTCAACCGATGCGTCTTTTGACTATAGCATAATCAAGGCTCGCGCGGGCCGGTGCGGACCTTGCGCCTCCGACGGGCGGTAATTTGCGGGCCGTACACGTTGGCGTGATCGCCTGTGAGGAGAACTGATTGGAAGAGAAGTTCAGCGGGGACTATGCTGACCCCTGGGGCAAGGTGCGCCGTTGGCTTTAGGGTTTGGGGGCGCTAAGCTCCGCGCCGGTTTTCACGAAATTCAAGACAGGATGTGTCATGCGCCAGTTGGTCGTTTGGATTGGAATGGGATTGCTGCTCGCCGCTTGCGGGCAAGGGGGCGAGCAAGAGGGGGATCAAGCGCCAATGGAGCCGATGGACCAGCAAGCTGATGTGAGCGCCGGGGAACCCTCGACCGAACCGGTGGCACCGGACGCGGAGCAAATCGCTTATGAGATGACAGCGCACGGCCAAACCCGCGTGGACCCTTATTACTGGATGCGGGACCGTGAAAACCCTGAAACTATCTCGTATCTTGAATCCGAAAACGCCTATGCCGCTCATTACTTCGATCAGCTGGCGAATGTGAAAGAGAGCGTCTTTCAAGAACTGATCGGGCACCTTTCCGAGAGCCGCGACAGCGTGCCCTTTACGCGCAACGGTTACACCTACGCGACCCGGTTTGCCGAAGGCGCGGACTATGCGGTCATTTCGCGCGAGCCCCAAAGCGGCGGCGATGAGGAGGTGCTGGTCGACCAGCCGGCGCTCGCCGAAGGGCACGATTACTTTGTGCTCAATGATTGGGACGTTACGCCCAACAATGCCTTGCTCGCGTATTCCACCGATACTAATGGCCGCGAGCTTTACGATGTCTATATACGGAACCTCACCACCGGCGAGATGATCGGCGAGGTGATTGAAGACGTGGACGGCACATTGGTCTGGTCCGCGGACGGCACGGCGCTCTATTACCTTAGAAACGAAGAAGAAACTCTGCGCCCTTACCAGCTTTGGCGTCACGTTATCGGCACACCCCAAAGCGAAGACCAGATGCTCTATCAGGAAGACGACACCGAGTACTTCCTTTTCATGGGGCGGACCAAATCCGAGCGCTATCTCGTGCTTGGGTCCTGGCGCCGGACCTCAACCGAAATGCGGGTGTTGGACTTGACCGACCCGGCGGCAGAGCCGGTTGTTTTCGAGTCCCGCCGGGACGAACACGAATACTACATCGACCATGTGGGCGAGACGTTCTTCATCCGCTCCGACGAAGGCGCCATGAACTATCAGGTCTTCTCGGCAGATGACGAAGGGGGCCGGCCGGGCGAGTGGAACCTTCTTGTTCCACACCGCGATGATACGCTGGTCGAAGCCATGGAGGTCTTCGACGGCACCCTTGCATTGGAGGAACGCTCCGGCGGCAACGTGTCGATCCGCATCTATGATCTAGCTGCGGGCACCGACCATCTCATCGACGTAGGCGGCGAGGTTGGCTACGCCGCGTTTTCCGGTGGGCCGGGCGATGTGGTGAATGTGGACGCGGGCGCCGGGTTCCTTCGGTTCTATTACTCCGCCTACGACGTTCCCACCACCATCTACGATTATGACTTCGGGGCGCGTGAGCTGACCATGCGCCGCCAGGACGAGGTACTGGGCGAGTTTGACTCGGCGAACTACCGAACCGCACGGGTCTGGGCACCGGCGCGCGACGGCACCATGATCCCGGTGACGCTGGCGTGGCGGCCCGACATGGGCGGCAACATAGGCGGCGAAGGACCCCGCCCGCTTATGCTGCGCGGCTATGGGGCTTACGGCTCGTCTTATGATCCGAGGTTTACCTATGCCTGGCTGCCTATTCTCGACCACGGCTTCGTGCTGGCGACGGCCCACATCAGGGGCGGTTCGGAAATGGGCCGCCAGTGGTATTTCGACGGGCGTCTTGAGCACAAGATCAATACGTTTACGGACTATATCGATGCCGCCGAGTTTCTGGTGCGCGAAGGTTGGACCACGCAAGATCAAATGATCGCGCGGGGCGGGTCCGCCGGTGGCTTGCTCATGGGCGCGGTTGTGAACATGCGGCCTGACTTGTTTCAAGGCGTGCTCAACCACGTGCCCTTTGTCGATGTGGTCACCACCATGTCCGACGCCACTATTCCGCTTACTACTTACGAATGGGTGGAATGGGGCAATCCCATCACCAGCGCGGAAGACTACGCTTACATGCTCTCTTATTCGCCGTACGACAATCTGGCGGCGGTGGAATATCCCCACATGTTTGTCACCGCGGGGCTCAACGATCCGCGGGTGCAGTATTGGGAGCCGTCGAAATATGTCGCGCGCATTCGTGACGTGGACCAAGGCGATAATATTCTTCTTTTCAAGACAAATATGGGCTCAGGCCACTTCGGCACTACGGGCCGGTTCTCGCAATATGAGGATATTGCCGAGGAGATCACGTTCATGATGTGGGTGCTCGGCATGACCGATGTGCCCGCGCCGTAAGGCTTACTTCCACGCGCCGAGTTTCTTTTCCGCGTGGGTTTTGACCTTCTCGTAGAAGGCAAGGCTGTCGCGGACGAAGACCTCTTTGGTGAAAAGCTCATTGAACGAGCGCGTGCCGCCTTCGACGCATTGCTGGCGCAAGGCGGGGTTTGCGATCATGCGCCGGATGGCGTCGATCAAGGCTTCGGTATCGTTGATGGGAATCAGAAGCCCGTTCTCCCCGTCCTTGACGAAAGCGCCGGGGCCCTGGCTTGCCGCCGCAATCAAGGGCTTGCGCGCGGCCCACGCATCCACCGTGACAGTGCCGAAGGGCTCGTAGCGCGAAGGAAAGACGACAATGTCGCAAGCGGCGAGCAGCTGGTCGCGGTCATCTCGCCAGCCAAGAAACCGTACCCGGTCGTCAATGCCGAGTAGCCGCGCTTGCGTTTCAAGCTGCTTGCGCAAGGGCCCGTCACCGGCGATCCAGCAATAGGCGCCCGGCACCTCGGCAACCGCGTCGAGCAAAACATCGAGCCCCTTTTTCCAGTGAAGCCGCGCAAGCGCAAGCAGTACCGGCTTGCCCGCGGGCGTATCGAGGCTGGCCCGGTCTGCCGGCTGGGCGTTCGTAAAGTCCGCGTAAGTGTGGATGATAGTGGCCTTGTCCTTGGCGACGCCCGCGTCGGTGATATGGCGCAACAGGTCGGGGGTCAGCCCCACGTGCCAATCGCAGTTCTTGAACCGGCTGCTCTGGTAATAGCCGCCATACCAGCCAATGTTGCGGGCGTGATGCTTGCGCGGGGCGAAAGTGCCCGCGCGGCGCATCCAGTACTCGATCACGTCGGGCCGGAACCGTTCGATGGCCGAGTTGATCGCGCGCTGGGTGGCAAAGCGGTAGTACCGGTGAAAGCTGGCAATGCTGACGGGGATGCCAAACCGCTCAAAAGTTTGAAGGCGGAAGTCATTGTTACCGCGGGTGATGACGTATTGTTCGACACCGGCCTCCGCCAGCGCAACGACGGATTCCAGAAAGATATTCTCGGCGCCTCCTGTTTGAGCGCCGGCCATGACGTGCATCACTTTCATGAGGCTTCCTGACCACCTCCCGACCCGGGAGCTCCCATGTGCCACCGGCGGGGCAAAAGAGCAAGTTCTTGCGGGAGGCCGGGCGTGTCCCCATGTGGCCTGCGGAAGGCCGCCCCCGCAAACGCCGCAGGGGCTGGTAACCCCCCGAATTCTTTGCCAAGATCGGCCTACGCGAGCAGGAGATTTGAGGGGTCTTTGAAATGAGTTCGAGCGATGCGCGGGCGTCGTCATCCAATACGTTTGCGCCGGGCGGGCCCGATCTTGCCTTGGGGCCTTGCGCCGCTTGTGCGGCGCGCGGACTTGCGTTCTGCAACGTGCTGGAAGGCGAGGATCTGAGCCGCCTCTTGCAAATCACCTCCGAGACGAATGCCGGAGCCGGCCAAGCCGTCTTCTACGAAGGCGACGAGGCGAGCCATGTCTACAATGTCACCGAAGGCGTCGTGCGCGTTTCCAAAATGCTGCCCGACGGCCGGCGGCAGATCACGGGGTTCCTGTTTCCCGGCGACTTTCTCGGGCTCTCTCATGACGATGCTTATGCGTACACGGCTGAAGCGGTAAACGCGGTGCGCCTCTGCCGGTTCCGCCGCGACCGCCTGCTTCAATTGTTTGACGAGCTTCCGCAGCTCGAAAAACGGCTCTTGGGAATGGCCGCGGATGAACTTGCCGCCGCGCAAGATCAGATCCTGCTTCTGGGGCGCAAGACCGCGCGGGAGCGGGTGGTTTCGTTCTTGCTTGGAATCAGCAAGCAGGCTCAACGGCGCGGCGAAAGCGGCAATCCGGTCGGGCTGCCCATGAGCCGTGCGGACATTGCCGATTATCTGGGGCTTACCATCGAAACGGTCAGCCGCATGATCACCAAGCTCGCGAAAGACGGCGTGATCGAATTGCCCTCTTCAAACAAAGTTCATTTCACGAACCGCAACGCCCTTGAAGATATTGAAATGGGCGAAGAGGCTTAGAAACACCTCGACGCTACCACTCCCCGGTGTTTTCCATCGAAGCCCAAGGCTCTTGCGCGGGCAAGGCCTCGCCCTTCTGCAGCAGCTCGATAGAGACATTGTCCGGTGACCGCACGAAGGCCATGCGGCCATCGCGGGGCGGGCGGTTAATGGTTACACCCGCATCCATCAGGCGCTGGCAGGTGGCGTAAATATCGTCGACCGAGAAGGCGAGGTGACCAAAATTGCGTCCGCCGCCGAGCTCCTCGGGGTCCCAGTTATAGGTAAGCTCGATCATCGGTGCGCTGCCCTCATGCGCGGCGGCTTCATCCTCAGGTGCGGCGAGAAACACCAGCGTAAAGCGGCCCGCCTCGACCTCGTACCGGTTCATTTCCTTCATGCCGAGCTTTTCGACGAAGAAATCGAGCGTCTCGTCAAGATCGGACACGCGGATCATGGTGTGCAGATAGCGCATGGCGAACTCCCTGTTGCTTTGCCTCTTGATGTCGCAGGTTCCGCTGCGTCAGGCAAGGGCAGGCACGATCTATTGAAAGCCGCAGCGGTGCTGCCTAGGCTGGCGCCCGCTCGCAACGGAGGCATGGCATGGCTGGAACCTACCGCATCTACGGCGTCGAACCATCACCCTATTCGGTCAAGGTGCGCGCCTATATGCGCTACAAGGGTATTCCCCACGAATGGGTCGTGCGCAGCGCGGGCCGCATGGAAGAATTTCAGCGTTACGCGAAATTACCACTCATCCCGTGCGTGGTGGCGCCGGATGAGACGGCGATGCAGGACTCAACGCCCATCATCGAAGGGCTTGAAGAGATCTTCCCCGAGCCGTCCATTGTTCCCGCCGAGCCCGCAGCGGCCTTCCTTTCCGCACTTATGGAGGAATATGCGGATGAATGGGTGAACAAGCCCATGTTTCATTACCGTTGGACTTATGAAGCTGACCAACAAGCGACCGCCGATTGGATCGCGCGGGAGAACTTTCCCGACGCGAGCGATGAAGACCGTGAAGGCGTGAAAGCAATGATCCTCGACCGGATGCCGAAGCGGCTCTATTTCGTCGGCTCAAGCGAGGAAACGCGGGGCCAAATCGAAGGTTCCTACGAACGTTTGCTTCGTATACTGAACGAGCACCTGCTCAATCGCGAATATCTCTTTGGGGGACGTCCGGCGCTGGCGGACTTTGGTTTGTGGGGCCAGCTCTATCAGCTTTCAAGCGATCCCACGCCTGCGGCAGTCATGCGCAAGGGCTATGCAAATGTGCTCGATTATGTGGAACGTATGGCATTCCCTGAAGCTATCGGCGAGTTCGAGCCCTTGGAAAATTTGCTGCCGACCCTCAGCCCTCTATTGGAAGACGAGATCGCGGGTCTTTTTCTGCCGTGGTCCGATGCCAATGCGAAAGCCATTGCGGGCGGAGAGCAGTCCTTCACGGTGGAGCTTGAAGGCAAAGCCTTCCGCCAGCAACCGCAGAAATACCACGCTAAGTCGCTGGCGGTGCTTCGCGCGCGCTATGCCGAAGTGGGCGGGGATACCGGGCTCGATGCGGTGCTCGAACGAACCGGTTGCCTCAAATGGTTGAGAGACGGGGCGGCATGAATTTTTCTTCCGACAATGCGGAAAGCTGGGCGCCGGAAATCCTTGAAGCGCTTGGCAAGGCCGCAGAAGGGCCCATGCCGTCTTACGGCGACGATGCACTGACGGAAGAAGTAACGCGCCAATTCAGTCGGATATTTGAACGCGACGTGGCGGTCTTTTTGGTGGCGACGGGGACCGCCGCCAACGGGCTTGCCTTTGCCACTTACTGCCCGCCCTTTGGCGCCATCTTTGCGCACGAGGCGGTTTAGGCGCGACATG
>JANQLJ010000110.1 GCA_028280665.1 Alphaproteobacteria bacterium | reverse complement strand
CTCGCGGCTCGTGGGTCCCCATAGCTGGCCGAGCCCGCCGCCGCCCAGGGTGAGCGCGCTGACCGGCCAGAGGTTTTCAAGCGTCCGCGTTTCCATACGCTAACCGTCCAGTTCCGCAGGGACCGGCACCCCGGCCTGACGGCAGGCGGCAATCACCGTGTTGCGCAAGAGGCAGGCGACCGTCATAGGACCGATGCCGCCGGGCACCGGGGTGATGGCGCCCGCAACCTTCACCGCTTCATCAAAATCCACATCACCCACAAGGCGCGTTTTGCCCTCGCCCCGTTCGGACGCGGGGATGCGGTTGATGCCCACGTCCATGACCGTGGCGCCGGGTTTCAGCCAATCGCCTTTCACCATGCGTTCGCGGCCCACGGCGGCGACCACAATGTCCGCCTGCCGGCAGAGCCCCGGCAAGTCCTTGGTGCGGGAGTGCGCCATGGTCACGGTGCAGTTTTCCGCAAGCAGCAATTGCGCCACCGGCTTGCCTACCAGGATCGAGCGGCCGATGACCAGGGCATGGAGCCCCGTGAGATCGCCGAGCGTATCTTTCACGAGCATCAGAACGCCGCGCGGCGTGCATGGCACCAGCCCTTCCTGGCCGAGCACGAGCCGCCCCGCGCTGATGGCCGTAAGCCCGTCCACGTCCTTGTCCGGATCGATGGTGTTGACCACCACCGCCTCGTTCATGTGATCAGGCAAAGGCATCTGAACCAGAATGCCGTGTACGGCGGGGTCCGCATTAAGGGACTGGACAAGCGCGATGAGGTCCTCTTGTGGCGTTTCCGCAGGCAGCTCGTGCTTGAACGAGGCCATGCCCGCCTCGGCGGTTTGTTTGGCCTTGCTGTTCACATAGACCTGGCTTGCGGCATCTTCGCCCACCAGGACAACGGCAAGCCCGGGTGTAAGGCCATGCTTGTCCTTCAGCGCCGCAGCGGCAAGGGCGACACGCTCCCTCACGCCCGCCGCGAACGCCTTGCCGTCGATAATCTGCGCCGTCATAAAAGCCCCTCCAGCCAATCGGTCAGCAGCGGCATCAAATCGCCCGGGTCGCCTTCGATCAGCAAAATCTTGTTGCGGTTGGTGCTGCCCGATAGGACGGAAAGGCTCGTCTTGGCAACCCCAATTTCACGGGCAATAAGTTTCGCGACCGCCGCATTGGCCTTGCCCTTATCGGGAAGCGCCCGCACGCGCGCTTCAACCCAAAGCCGGTCATCGGCACCGCGCGTCACCCCGACAATCTCATCGCTGGCGGCACGCGGGCTTACCCTCACCGCAAGACGCACCCCCCGCGCTTCGGCAGCGAGGGGCCCTGCGTCGATCATGCCTATTTACATACCCGCAAGAGACGCAAAGAGGCGAAAGAGAACACGGTCGAGAAAAAGAAGGCCGAGGATCAGTACAATCGGCGAGAAGTCGAGACCGCCCAATGTCGGCAAAACCCGGCGAATGGGGCTCAAGGCGGGTTCGGTCAGCTGATAGGTGATGCGAACCACGGCCGCCACGAACTGATTGCGCGTGTTCACCACATTGAACGAAACAAGCCAGCTGAACACCACGCCGATCACCACAACCCAGATATAGAGCTGGATCAGGTTGTGAATCACGATGGCATAGAAGTCCCAGAGTATTCCGCTCATTGCCCGCGTCCTGTGTTGAGTGCCGCGCCCGAAGCGCCTCAGAAGGAATGGCTCACATCTAATGGCTTCGCCTCATGGGGGCAACCCGCCCAGCTTGACAGGGGGCCGCGCCACTTCTAAAAGCCAGCGCTCCGCCGCCTTTCACGGCGGAAATCCCCCCGAGTTGGGGCCGTAGCTCAGTTGGGAGAGCGCTACGTTCGCATCGTAGAGGTCAGGGGTTCGACTCCCCTCGGCTCCACCAGTTCCTCCTCTATCCATCTTCGTACCGCTGGCGCGCCGCGATTTGGCCACATGGGAAGCCAATGCTAGAAGGACCCGGGGCCAAATCATCGAGAGTTTGCCGTGTTTCGTTCAATTGTTGTTTTTCTCACCGTCGCCGTGGGCGGGTTCGGTATCGCCTATACGTCAGGTACCGCGAGCTTCCATAGAAGCGAGAGCGTTGTAGAAATGCCCATCGCCGAGGCGGGCGAGGTTGTCCGCTCCATGCGCCGGATGCCCGGCCTCTTGCGCCAGAACCCGGGCAAGGTTCCCGGCAAGCCGACCGGACAGGGCGGTTACACCGGCGATGACAGTTGCCGCTGGGCCAATGACGGGGAATGCGACGACCCGGGCCTTGGCACCGGCGCGTGCCGTCAAGGAACCGACTATTCCGATTGCTGGCGCCTTGCCACGAACAGCGAAGATGACAGTTGCCAATGGGCGCGCGACGGCGAATGCGACGAGCCGCATTTCGGCACCGGCGCTTGCGCGCAAGGCACGGACCGCAGCGATTGCGGTGAGGTGGCGTTCTTGCGGTTTCAAAACGACACGTGCGCGAGCGCGTTAAACGGCACTTGCGACGAAGCGGGCTCCGGCAACGGGTCGTGCGAGGCGCGCACCGACCGGGCCGATTGCGTGGGCCGCGAACGGCCCATGCTGATTAGCGATCACTATTTTGGCCGCGACGACCGGGTACTTATGGATACGAGCGAGCTGCCCTGGTCCCTTGTCGGCACATTGGTCGATGAAAATGGCGGCTCGTGCACCGCCACGCTGATCGGCGAAGACATTCTGATCACTGCGGCACATTGCATTGAAACCAACGCGGGCATCAATGCGACCGCCACCTACCAAACCGCGTTTGCGCGCCGGGGCGGGCCCTTGAGCGCGCGGGTGATCGACTTTTTTGTCTCGCCCGGGCGCCAGGCCGAACGCAATTCAAGCGATGAGCCGTCGAACACCGATTGGGCCCTGTTGCGCATCGACCAGCCCCTTGGCCGGGATTTGGGCTATCTCGGCGTGCGGCCCTTGCGCAACGGGCGCGGCGAAGACGCGGTAGGATTGCCGCTTTTGCAGGCCGGCTATAGCTGGGACACCGGCGACAATCTTTCCGGCAACCTTGATTGCGAGGTCCTGCGCCTTGAGGAAGAAAACAAGCTGGCCCACAATTGCGACACCACCACGGGGGATTCGGGCTCACCGTTTCTGGTTCAGGAGGGTGAGGCGTTCTTTGTGGTTGGGGTTGATTCCACCTTCCGCATCGAGCCCAACACGCCGGCGGTGAACATCGCCACGGGCTCGAACGGCTGGCTGCCGTATCTGGAAGACTTTATCGCGGGCGAAATCGGCAATGGGGGCGTGCGCCCCAGAAGGCCGGGCGGCAAACTCCCCAAAACCAGCGAGCGCACGCAAGATAATTAACCAAAGCTCGCCAAGCAGAGCGTGATCGCTTATGGTTTGCCAAGCAAACTTGGGGAGGCCGACATGCGCAACATCATCATTGTCGCCGTGATCGCCATTGTGGCGATTGGCGCTTATCTCTGGATCAATGCGGGCTCGATTGTCGAGCAAGTGATTGAGCGTGTCGGCACTGAAGCGACCGGAACAAGCGTTGACGTGGCCTCACTCGATCTCAATCTCGCCGAGCGCGCTGCCGCCATCCATGGTTTCACCATCGCCAACCCCCAGGGATATGCAAACCCGAATGCCTTCACGCTTGATGAGATAAGCGTTGAAGTGGAAAGCGTCAGCCGCGATCTAATCGTGCTTCGTGAAGTTGTCGTGGCCTCGCCGCAGGTCTTTTACGAGATCGCCGAGCAGGGCACGAACATCGACGCCATTCGCAACAATATCGACGCCTATCAGCAGCGGCTTGGCGGCGGCGGTGGTGGTAGTGGCGGCGGTAGCAGTAGCGAGACCAAGATTATTATCGACCGCCTGCGGTTTACCGGCGGGCAGGTCTTTGCGTCCGGCGCTGGGCAGGAAGTGAATGTGGACCTGCCGCCGCTCACCCTGACCGATTTGGGGCGTGCGTCCGGGGGCGAGACCGCGGGGCAAATCGCCGCGCAGATCGCCGACCATTTGACCCGGCATGTGGCCGAGACCGTTGCACGCTCCGAAATTGAACGCCGCCTCGGGATCGATGGGGTGATCGACCGCGTGCGCGGCATATTCGGTCAGTAGGCGGACGAAACTACCGCCTGCGATCTTGCCTGCGAGAAACCTGTTTAAAATCAACTGGTTATGGGCGGTCTCACTCACCCGTATAGGCGATTCGCCAGATCGTACCGCCGGCATCGTCGGCGATCAGCAAGCTGCCATCCTGGGCGACGGCAAGTCCCGCGGGACGGCCCCACACTTCAGCGGTCTCATCCCCGCCGCGGCGGAAGCCATCAGCGAAAACTTGATAACCGCCCGTGGGGCGGCTTTCCTCAAAAGGCACGAACACGATGCGGTATCCCGTGGGGCGGCCCGCGTTCCACGAGCCCCGGTGCGCCACAAACG
This sequence comes from Alphaproteobacteria bacterium, assembly GCA_028280665.1. Lineage (GTDB taxonomy): Bacteria > Pseudomonadota > Alphaproteobacteria > JAJFIK01 > JAJFIK01 > JAJFIK01. The sequence continues at coordinate 9,188 of JANQLJ010000110.1, read as the reverse complement.
CCCCGCCATGATAGCCGGCCGGAAATTGCGCCCCGTCATAAAAGACAAACCCAACCGGCGCGGAATGAGATTGAAACAGAACGTCCGGCGTGCTGGTGATTGCCACAAGGTCAGGGCGTTCATCACCCCAGCGGGGATCGGGGTGCGGTCCCAGATAGGCGTAAGGCCAGCCAAAGAAATCCCCTTCTCCGATGCGGGTTAGGTAATCAGGCACGAGTTCGTCGCCATAGCCGTCCCGTTCATTCACCACCACATAGAGCTCATCCGTATGGGGATGAAACGCGATGCCCACCGGATTGCGCAAGCCCCCGGTAAATGTAATCTGTTCCGTGCCGTCGGCACGGAACCGCTGCACGGTCGCGCGCGGTTCGGGCTCTTTTTCCATATTGGTGCGGCTGCCGATCGCGACATAGAAATGCGCGCCATCGGGGCTGAATACCAGATTGCGCGTCCAGTGCCCGTTGGCCGCGCCGAGCGCGCCGCGTTCGGTGACCGCCTCGCGCCCCCGCCCTGAAAGCGCGCCCGCTTCATAAGGCACACGCCACACCGCCTGCAGGTCGGCCACGTAAAGCGCGCCCTCATGAAAGGCAAGGCCGTGGGGGCGTTCATAGCCTGACGCAAACGTCTCGCTGAGATCAGCGGCGCCATCGCCATCTTCGTCACGCAAGACCGTAATGCGTCCTTCGCGGGTTTCGGCAAGAAACACATCGCCATTGGGCGCAATGGCCATCCACCGCGGATGGGCGAGGCCTTCAGCAAACAAATTGGCCTCAAACCCGGGCGGCACGTTGAGGCCTTCGCCTTCTTCGCGAGTGACCACGGTGGGCGGATTGCGCACCCCGGTGCCGGGCGCGGGCGGGGGCAAGTCCTCAAACCGCACTTCGATCCATTGGCCGACCTCGCTTGCCGGCTGCGCGTGAACCGGCGACACGAAAACCATGGCCGCCGCGGCGATGCTCAAGAGTTCTTTTTTCATCGGAATGGCGCTCATGAAACAGCGTTCCTCCCTTTTGCCCAGTATAGTACGGCCCGGGCACGCGAGGCGCGTCACACTCGCTTTACTCGGCGGCGGCGGAGGTAAGGGTTTGCATTTTTCCACCGTTGATTTTGATGAGCTCGCGGATGCCCGCTTCGGCAATCTCATCGCCGATCATCTGATCGCCTTCCCCGTGAAGTTCCGCCATATCGACGAATGCGGCATAAACACCCCGGGTGCGGTCCGTAATGATGCCCGCCTTGAGCAGCGTTTTGATAAGCACCCTGAAGATCGACGTGGAATCCTGAAGCCGCTTGCGGATGAGCTCGTCCGTAAAGGCCTCGCGCACCGCGCCTTGCACCCACTCCCAATCGAGGCCGAACTCGGCGTAGATCGATTTCTTTTGTTCCGGCGAGCCGAGATTGAACAACAGCCCCTGGAAGACCTCTGCCGCCCAATCTTCGATCTGGTTGCGTTCTTCTTTCGCCAGATGGGGGATTGTGCGGTCGGCCCAAATCTTTCCGAACTTGTGATGGAATGCTTCGTCGGTCATGACGAATTGGCAGAGCTTCTTGAGAAGCGGATCGTTCGCGTGGGTATACATGGTCGCGAACGCGCCCATGGCGAGGCCTTCCACAAGCATCTGCATGCCGACGATCTTCTTCCACACGAAAGGCGAGGCGACCATTTCGGTGAGGAGGTTCTCAAGCGCCGGCCCGCACGGGAGCGGTTTGCCCCAGCGCGCCATCACGTAGCGGTTAAAGGCGGTAACGTGGCGCGCTTCTTCGCGGGTCTGATTGGCGGCGTATTCCTGCGCGCCCGGATCGCGCAATATGTGCACCAGCGAGGCCGAGAGCGAAAGCGCGCCCTGTTCGCCGTGCAAGATGGATGAAAGCGACCATTGCGTCGAACGGTTGACGAGACGAATGCGCTGCTGCTCGGTCAGCTTGTCGCGCACCGCGGTTTGCAGGTCCATGTTCATATCCGGCGGCATGAGATAGTCGTTCTCAAGATCGAACGGCGCGGAGAAGTCAATGTAACGTGGGTCCAGGGGGTCCCAGAAATGGTCGTGAGTGGCGGAGATGATCTTGTCGAAGGCGGTCGACCGGCTGCCATAGCGGTCCACCTCGATCATCGCCCCGAAGTCTTCGGGCGCTACCGCGTCATAGGCGGCGTCTTTGGTGATGTTCGCCATTGCTCATTCTCCCGCGCATGCGCACTTGCCCAACAGAAGACGGCCCGACAATTTGTCAGCAGTCGAGGATACGCGTCACCGGCCCTTTGATCAAAGGGATTCGGGCACATAGTCCTCGGCGCGCGCGGGCATGTAGTCGATGCCGTCTTCACCGATGACGACGACGCGGCCATCGACGCCGGGCGCGGCATCCGCAAGTCCGCGCCGCGAGGGCCGGATAACGGAAGTGAACGATTCGCCCCCGTCATAGGAATAGGTCACCGCACCGCCAAGCCCCGCAATCACGATGGTCCCGTCCGGCAAGGCCGTCGCGCCGCCAAGGGACTGGTTGGTGTCGCTATCGATCTCGTACCAGCTTTCCCCAAGATCGTCCGAGCGCCAGACATTGCCGCGCATACCGAACACGAGGACGCTGCCGTTGAGGCTGATACCGCCCCAGAACGAACCCTCATAAGGGGTTTGCAGTTCGTCATACGTGACCCCGCCATCAAGCGAGCGATAGACGACGCCAAACTCGGCGGCGACAAAAATGCTGCCGTCCGGGCCGGTGAAGGCCCCGTTCAAATGGTACTGCTCAGGAAAGTAGTAAGGGTCGTCGGAAACCTCGGGCACCACCAGTTCCCGCTCCTGCCATGTCACCCCGCCGTCAAAGGTTTCCAGCGCCTGGCTGAACGCGCCCAGCGCAAGGGCATGGCTTTCGTCAAAGACGTAAAGCGTGAGTAGGGTGCGGTCGGTGGGCACGTCGCCCGTAAGGGGATCGATCTCCCCTTCGAGCACAGGATCGATATATTGCCGCTGCCACGTGGTGCCGCCGTCGGAGGTGCGAAGAATAATCGCATCGTGGCCCACCGCCCAGCCGACTTGCTCATTGGCAAACCCGACAGCGGTCAAGGTAATGCGTGTGGGAACGTTTTCGGCTTGCGCCCAGCTTTCACCCTGATCGTCGGAGTAAAGAATATGCCCGTACTCACCCACGGCGACCAGCCGGCCGCCGGTCTCAGTGATGTCGAGCAACAGGGCTTCGGTGGCAAGCTCAGATGGGATGGCGTACTCAATTGGATGGTTGGCTTGGTTGTCGGCCAAGGCCGATGACGATGACGCGGCCATTGCTAACGCCGCCAAAAGCCCAAGTGCATTTATGCCTTTAATCATGTGCTCTTCCGTCTCACCCGCCGAAGCGCCCTTACACCGCTCACGCTTTGGAATTCTAACCTATTCCCCTTGCCGCAAACAGGCAGGAAATACCCGCCATCGCGGTTAATGAAGGGCCACTTGCATGTGGGTCACTCTGGCCCAAAAAGAAACCGGGCCCCGCCGGTAGTGGCAGGGCCCGGCTCCAAACTGGTTCGCCGAAGCGGGTGGCGCGCGGCTTAGCGCGTGCCGAGGCGGCGGATCACCGCCGGCGTGTACCGCTCGGGCGTCAGCTCCTCGGCGAAGTAATCCACCGGGGGCTCTTCGTTGCGAAGCGCCAGCGCCAGATACCGGCCGTTTTGCAGGTCATAGACGAACTCGCCGCCCGAACCGCAAAGCGGCACGTGATAGTACTGAAGCGTATGCAGTTCCTGCACCCGCCACAGCTCACCACGGCTGTCGTAAAGCTCCGAAAGCGCAAGCCCATGGCTGTCTTCGCCAAAGTGCTTCACCCGGCGGCTATAGACATGGCGCGTATCGGCACGCAGCGTCGCTTCCACCGTCCACACGCGATGCAGCTCGTAGCGCACATGGTCCTGGTTGAGGTGACCCGGCTGGATCAGCTCGTCATAGGACACGGCCTGAGCGTCATAGGTGTTCATCGCGATGTATTCTTCGGACTTGCCGACCATGCGCCAGTCGAACCGGTCAGGCGCGCCGTTATATCCATCGAACGAATCCGACGTGGAAAGGCCGTCCGAGTTGGTACCCGGGTTGTCATAAGCGATGTTCGGCGCACGGCGCACGCGGCGCGTGCCCGGGCTGTACTGCCAGGCTTGCCGCGGCTGGATTTGCGCGTTCATCGCCTCGTGCACCAGGATCACGCTTCCCGCCGCACGCGCCGGGGCGATGGTGTTGGCGATGTAGTAGATCGAGATGTTGTTGAGATCCTCGGCGCGCTGGGCGTCGGGGCTCGACCACATCAAGATCGCCTCGTCCTGCACCGTCAGCATGGTGTAGGCACCGCCCGGGGTCACCGGAGCCGCCGCAAACTGGCGCGTCAAGGCGTAAGAGCGATAACGCAAGGTGTGGTTCCAAACCTGCTCAAGCCCCGCAGAGGGGATCGTGAACGGGGCGCCCATGATGCCTTCGGAAACACCGTTGCCTCCTTCGGCCAACTGGCTCACCCGCGCGTTCCGCGCATTGGCCTCATAGACGAAGTCGGGATAGGCGCAAGTACGGCGCGTCTGATAGACGTTCATTTCAAACGAGTCAGGATAACGCTGCATCAGTGCCTGATAGCCAGGCATGAGATTATCCGCATACTGGCCCATGTTCGAGGCATTGATAGTGAACTGGACCTGATCGTCCGGGAACGGGTTGGGCAATGATTGTCCCGGATCGTAGTTCACGTTAGCGGGTATCGTATCGATCCCGCCGGTCCATTCGGGAATCGTGCCGGCGGCATTGCCGGCCCGCTCGCTTCCCATCGGCGTTAAGTCCTGGCCGAGCCGGGCAGCTACCTCTTCCGGGACACTTGCCAGGGCTGAACCCGCAGCAAAGCCGATTGCCAGAAAAGAGGCGGTTAGGGTCTTTAGGTGCATCGTCACTTTCCTCCGCACGCCGGGTGTTGCCACCCTTCAGTCTTCCGTCCGTTTCCGACTTGATCGCTGGGCCGTTTGGCACCCGGTCCGCGGAAACGTCTGTTTCACGTTTCAGAAGAAGGGCGCCTCCACGCCCTTCCCCCACGTTGCCCGCCTATTAGAACGAGTACGAGAGACTAACGCTCGCAAAATCCCGGTCGCGGCTTTTGTTTTCGATGCCGCCACCGAAGAAGCTGGTGTACCCGATACTTCCCCGCCAGGTGTTCTGATACGACATGCCGACCGACAGGTTCAGCGACATCGTATCTTCCACATAGTTACTGATCGGCGAGGGTGATGTCCCCTCAACATCGTGTGAGAAGGCCAACTGCGGGCTCACCGTAAAGGCCCCCATCACGTTATTGTAATCAAGCCGGCCGAACAGCAGATACCCCCAGGAGAGGTCATCGGGCCGGCATCCAGTGCGACCATCAAGGCCCAAAAGGCCGCCCAACGGCAGATCGGATCCCTGACAGCTCGTGTTTTGCAGTTGTGGGCCCGAGAAGTCGCCTTCTGCGCGCGCATCGGGCACGTAAACAAAGCCAAACTCAGTCAACAGGATACCAAGATCGGCGCCCGTCATCCGGATAATCGGGTTCGAGGCCGTAAACGTGGCCGTGGTCCCGATATCGCCGGTCCAGACCTCTTCCCGGACAAATCCATCCAGCGGTGCAGACGGCGCCAGCGGATTGCAATTGACACTGTTGGTTTGCCGGCCTTCAAACACCAAGCCAAGATCCGCCACACCTGCAGGGAATGCGCACTGCAGGGCCGCCGACGCGATGGTCAGCGAGTCCGTGTCGATCTGAAGCGGCATGTTATCGCGATAGGCGAGCTCGCCCTGCACGCCCCAGGTCCCAACCGTAGTGTTGAAGCTGACACCGTACATACGGATGTCTTCGGGATACTGGAAGCGTACCCCGTGCTGGGCCGAAAGGTTCAGCACTTCAGCCCCGGTTGCCATCGTCGGAGCGAACTGATTGAGGCCGCCCTCAGCTTCGGGATCGAAGGAGAAATCCACCACACCCGACTGCGCCGCTGCGAGCGCGCAGTTGATGTGCATGAGTGTAAGCAAGGACGCTCCATCCGCCACATCGGCCTGAACTTCAGTACCCGTGAAACCAGGCGTGCCTGCGGCAGCCAAAATTGAATCGGCAATTGGCGCCACGGCTGCCATATACCCATTCGGATCGGATCCATTTGCCGCCGGATTTGGATTGAACGGATCGGAAATTGAATAGAACCCTAGTGCCGTTTCGTAGTCTCCGGCGACGGGGAACGGGGTACCCGAATAAATCGCGAATGTGCCGGTGGCCAGAAAACCATCACCGGGTGCTGCGCTCAGGACATTATCAGCACACCCCGTCGGCAACACTTGCCGGCCAATCGCACTATCAGTTGCCTGAACAGCATCAATAAAGACCCGGCTGTCATTCTGCGGCACCAGTTGCACGTAAGGCAGGCGGCTGTGCGTGTTAGTAAAGTAAAAACCGAACTCGGTCGCATTCAGCCAATCCGCATAATAACGTAGCGCCACACCCCATTGCCCGTCATCGCGTGGATCGGCATCTCCTAGACGCCGTACATGGTTGAGATCGCCATTGCGGATGCGCACTTCTTCGTTCATCCCAATCGGGATTTCGTAGCGCATGTCGATTTCACTGCCGTTGCAGTTCCCCGGCGAGAGGGTAGCGCTTGGGCCGGCGAGAGCACGCGGGCCCAGTGGATCGCCAATCGGATCGGCGGGAAGCACCAGCCCCAGTTGGTTCAGGACACCCAGCGGAAGCCCCCCGAGCCCGGCAAGCGGGCCGTCCGGATCCCCGTAGAGAGCGGCGGTGTCGCAGTTTCGACGATAGCTCCCAGCGAGTGGGCTGCCGCCAATGAAGGAACCGCCCAGACCTGGCGTGCCATCGAACGGACGGACGATATCGCCGCCAGAGAAAGGCGAACCCGCAGGGTCGAGTTCAAAGCCGCGCCAGTCCCACTGATAGAAGGCTTCGAGTGAAAGATCGTATGGCAGCGCCATCTGAATAAAGCTTGCATGCACGGGCACCAGCGCTTCGCGGATTTCAGCGCCCGGCCGCCGGAACGCGGTCACATCGATCGGGTTGATGGAACTGATCCCGTTAAGGAAGAAGGTCGCCTCCCCCCAGTTGATCACCTGATAGCCCTGACGGAACGTGGTGGGGATATCCAGAAACGGCGTGTCGAAGTCGACGCTCACTACCGCGTCGAGCACTTCAAAGCCGTGGCCGATGTCGTCGCGCACATCATCGCCAAGGCCATAGCGCGCGGCAGAGCCCGCGTCGTTCAAAACCGCATCGTAGAAGTAAGTCGCCCGGGTAAAGAACGTCACATTGCGCCAATTGATCTCAAGGTCGTGGGTGACTTTCGAGGCCGCGCCGATGAAGTCGCCTTGGTCCCAATTCAAACGACCGTCGTCGCCGTTGATCGAGCCGTCGAAATTGTCGGGAAAGTCCGTGTCTCGAACCGCCGCGCCAGCATTAGCTTCTGGAACAATGTAGTTATCCCCGAAAAAGTCCACTGGATTCGCTGGAGTGCCTGAAACCGCGAGCGGATCCCAACTGGGGTCCACGCCATGGTAAATGAACGACGAAGCCAACGGGTCGCACGTTGCACCTGACGTAAGAACAAACGCAAGCGTCCCACAAAGCTCGCCTGACAGAATTGGGCGGCTTTCCGCCGGGCCACCATTTCCTTCTGGAAGGAAGGCCGTCTCTCGGCTCGCCGTGCGAACCGATGCCCCCAAGCTGACCGTGGTGTCGAAGAAGATCTCCAGCTCACCGACTTGATATTGAGCGGCTTGCGCACCGGTGCCCATAAGTCCGGCGGCAAGACCCGCGCCTGTTGCCAACGCCAACAGCCGCGACCGTAGGGTGGTTTGACTCACCATGGCAGGTATTCCTCCTCAGCCCACGCTATCTCTGACCCGCACCCTGTTCTTCCCCGCGGCATCCCCAAAGGCTCTCGGACCCACCGCAAACAGGGCCGGGAACAGCACACCTCAATTGCCGGAGATATAGACGTCGCTGCAACGCGCACTAATCCCCCACAACGGGCAGCTTCCCTCGCTGAACAGAGCACACGCTTCCATTGAAAGTGTCAACGTCTTGATAAGGGCTGGGAAAGGATGTTGCGGCTGCTATTGCAAAAACATCACGGTTCGAACCGGTTTGTGCGCCGCAGCATTTCTGATTTTACCGTTAATCGCACCCGCCAGTTATCCCTTCACCAAGGGATACAATTTTTTCGTGCTTATAGCGCGTTACTCGCGTCATGCTACTCCCTGCTGTCATCCCCAAGACAGGCCACCGCATCCTCCACGAGGGTTCGCATAAGAGCGTCATAAGCAAGGGGGCCTGGGGCAATTTCGTCGCCAAGGGGGTCGAGGAGACCGGCCCGGGCAGCGGTGCCTTCGATCAGTGTCTCGATGAGCCGGGGCTCGAACTGCGGCTCGGCGAAAACACACACGACGTTTTCTTGCCTAATCGCCTCACGCAAGGCCATAAGCGTGCGCCCGCCGGGGCCGCGTTCAGCGCTAATGGAAATGCTAGCAATACCACTAAGGCCAAAGGCAGCTTCAAAATACTGAAAGGCGTCGTGAAAGGTGATGAAGGTTTGCGTGCGCACCGGCGCAAGCCTTGCGCGAAGCTCCGCCTCCAGCGCTTCCAATCTTGCAATCTGCGCAGCCCCATTTGCAGCATAAAGATTCGCATGGCCAGGATCGAGGGAGCTTAGCTCGGTTACGACCGCTTCAGTCACCCGCCTTGCATTCGCCGGATCAAGCCAGATGTGAGGGTCGATTGAGCCCTCATGATATTCAGTATGGTGATGATCTAAATCCCTTGTCCCCAAGCGGATTCCAGCCTCCCGGACCGGCAGCAGATGGAGGCCCTCAAGTTGAGTAACCTGAACCACACGGGTTTCTTCCCGCGCGGCTTCGAGCATCGCCGGCATGGCTTCTTCGATGCCTGGGTCCACCCAGAACACAAGATCGGCGCGCGCAATCAGCCGCGCGTCCGAGGGGCGCATCTGGTAGGTATGCGGCGATGTCATCCCGTCCATGAGCAGCGCCGGCGCGCCCGCGCCCTCCATCACCCCCGCCACAAGGCCGTGCAGGGGCTTGATGGTGACCACAACCTCCGGCGCCGCATGGGCCGGGCGGCAGGCGCTTACGGCAAGGGCGAGAGCGAACAAGGCAGAGCTTAAAATCCGAAGGGTC
>JANQLJ010000012.1 GCA_028280665.1 Alphaproteobacteria bacterium | reverse complement strand
TTGCACAAAACGCCCTGAAGCGGGGATTGAAGACCAAGCCGTGGGTCAAAACATCGCTCGCACCTGGAAGCCAGGTCGTGACCGACTATCTGCAGGCCGCCGGGCTTCAGACCGATCTCAACAAGCTGGGCTTTAACCTGGTTGGGTATGGTTGCACCACTTGCATCGGCAACTCGGGGCCTCTTCCCGAAAACATCGGCGGGGCCATCATCAAGGGCGACCTTGCCGTTGCCTCGGTGCTTTCAGGCAACCGCAACTTCGAGGGCCGCGTGAACCCGCTGACGCGCGCGAACTACCTCGCCTCACCCCCTCTCGTCGTTGCCTATGCGCTTGCCGGGTCCATGGACATCAATCTCACCAAGGATCCCATCGGATACGGCAAGAACAACGAGCCGGTGTTTCTTAAAGACATCTGGCCGTCGTCAACGGACATCGCGGCCGCCATGCGCAAGATCAACGCAAAGATGTTCCGCGACCGCTATGCGGACGCCTTCAAGGGCGACCCGCAATGGCGCAAGATCAAGGTCACGGGCGGGCTCACCTATGATTGGGACGAAACCTCCACTTACGTGCGCCACCCGCCCTTCTTTGACGGCATGACGCGCGAGCCGGATTCGCCCGCGGATATTCTGGGCGCGCGCGTGCTCGGCATGTTCGGCGATTCGCTGACCACCGATCACATCAGCCCGGCGGGCGCGATCAAGAAAGACAGCCCGGCGGGCAAGTATCTCATCAGCCATGGCGTAGAGGTCCGCGACTTTAACTCCTATGGCTCGCGCCGCGGTAACCATGAAGTGATGATGCGTGGCACGTTTGCGAACATCCGTATCAAGAATGAAATGGTGCCGGGCGTTGAAGGCGGGGTCACGGTCCACCATCCCTCGGGCGAGGAGATGCCCATCTACGATGCCGCCATGCGCTATCAGAAAGAAGGCGTGCCGCTCGTGGTGATCGGCGGCAAGGAATACGGCACCGGGTCGTCCCGCGATTGGGCGGCGAAGGGAACACGACTTTTGGGCGTGCGCGCGGTGATCGTCGAGAGCTTTGAGCGCATTCATCGCTCGAACCTTATCGGGATGGGCGTGCTGCCCCTGCAATTCATGGCGGGGGTTAGCCGCAAGACTCTCAACCTGACCGGCGAAGAGACCATCACAATTGAGGGATTTGAAAAGCTCAAGCCGGGCGGGCGGGTCACCGCAACCATCACCTATTCGGGCGGCAAGACGAAAGCCATTCCTCTTAAGGTGCGGATCGATACGGCGGACGAGCTAGATTACTTCCGCCATGGCGGAATTCTGCATTACGTTCTGCGCAATCTCGCAAGCTGAAGCGATTTTCGTGGAAGCGTGCCTTAAGGGCCTGTTAACCTCGCGAATGCGTGTCTCAACCGAACGTGACTAGGGCGATAGCGGAGGGGCGGGCTATTCTGCACCGCATGGTCAATCAGCTAACAGGATTTGCCCTGGCGCTCGGCCTTTTGAGCGCGACGGCGGCCTTCGCTCAGGGCGAGGTTTTCCCGCGCGAGCGCGGGCCCGTCGTTGTGGCCGAGCTGTTCACCAGTCAGTCCTGTCCCGCCTGCCCCGACGCCGACGCTTTCGCCGCGGACCTGGATAATCGTTCGGACATCATTGTTCTTTCTTGGCCGGTCGACATTTGGGATTATCTGGGTTGGGAGGACACCCTGGCGAGCCCGGAAAACACGCGCCGCCAGGCCCAGTACAACGGGCGGTTCGGGCTCAGGTGGCCTTATACGCCCGAGCTTGTCATCGACGGGCGAACCCATGTTGCCGGCAATCAACGCGAAGAGGTGATGAGCCTTATCGAGGAAATACGGCGCGACAGCTGGGTGGATGTGCCGTTGCGCATTCGTTTGATGGAGCGCCGGCTGGTGATCAATGTGGGCAGCGCCCCTGACGGCATGACCGATACCCTGGGGACAATCTGGCTCATTCCCTACCGCGATCAACAGAACATCGAAATCGGGAACGGGCCGAACCGCGGGCGCACGCTTTCTTATGTGAATGTCGCCGAGGCGGCCTATCCCATCAGCCAGTGGGCGGGATCCCCGGTGATCGTCCGTCACGAGCTTGAGTTTGCCCTCGGCGATATGCCTGACGGCTTTGTGGTGCTCCTGCAAAAACACCGCAGCGGCCCCGTATTGGGGGCCGCGCGGCTTCAAATTAGCTGGGCAGGCGCAGAGGCCGAATAAACCCTACTGGGATCCAACGGTCGATGTATTGGCGTTGTCGTTCTGGACACTTTCGCGCAGATCTTCCCGCGTTTCTTCCCGCATTTGTGTCCATTCAGCGCGCGACATGCAGATACGCTGCGGGATGTTCGTGCCCGTCACGCGCACCCGGCGGCAAATCCGGTCATTCGGATTCGATTCGACCGTGGTCTCACCTTCGCTCTCCTGCTCTTCCGCATAGGCGTAGACCGGCATGGCGCAAAGCAAACTCACCCCTAACGCCAACGTCCCCAAATTCAAAACACTCTTCATTATTCCGCCCTCTAGCTGTTACAGGCCCCACTTCAAGCGGAGCCTATCGCAATAGTTACTTGTTATCGAGGTAGATTCTCGGGTTCCGTGGATCAAACCGATCACGGATGCGTGATTGAACGAATGCACGGCAACGTCGCACGCCGGCTGAACGGAAGGCCAGGTGTAAATACCGCTATGCTTAACTCATGTCCCGCTGGCCGACGTTTCTCAACCGTTCAAGAGCTACTCGCGACTGATAACGGATCTCCTCCCAATCCTCTTCCGTCAAGCAGTACTCGCGCTTGATACGCGTGCCTGTGACAGCAATCTGCTTGCAGATCAGAACCGTAGGGGGATTGGCGTTATCGTCCGTTTGCGTCTCTTGCGCCTCCTGAGCCGTGACCGGGCTTGCGCCGAGACTAATCGCCAGAGCCAAAGCGCCAGCGAACGCGATTTTACAATCCAGTGGTTTCCACATGGTGCCCTCCAGATCGTGCTTTGTTCCGCCTTAAGAGGCGGCCTGGAGAGACTAGCGCAACTGGCGGGTCGCGGCGTTCAACTATTCGAGACTGGCGTTCCGATACAGATCGGGGGCCATAAATTATTGTTTTCATTGAGGTTTCCAAAAATGCCGGCTACTCGGGCGAAACGCCGGGATCAGGCTCTTCCTCCGATAATGGCCGCAGAAGGTCTTCAAGGCCCAAGGTCATCTGCTGGGCCTGAAACCCCGGCAAACGGAAGGCCCAACCGTCCGCGAGCACATTGATGTTGGCAGCTTCCTCGGCCACCGCCGCCGCCTCGCGCGGTTCGGCATCAGGCAACCCGGTAAAGCGCGCCAGCAGCGTCGCCCAGCCCGCATCGGCCCCGTCCGGATCAGCGATGTGGAAGGTCAATTCAAGCCCGTCGAAAGTTCGGTAAATCGCCTCAAACCCGCCTGAAAGGTCGATCTCGTCTTCGGGGCGGACATCTTCGACTTCCATTTCCGACAGCGCCGTGGCGGTGGCTTCGATCACGTAAGGGCTCAAAATCTCGCGGCCCACCGGAAGATCGACCAGCTCGAAACCCACATCATCGGATTCGCGGCGCAAGGTGTATGTCTCGCTTCCAGCAGTTCTCACCCGCGCCTCGCGGATGCGGGCGGCGGCAATATCGTAAAGATGGGTCGCGAGCCATGACGTAACGTCAGTGTGCAAACTCAACGAGCCGCGCGCGAGCCAAGTTTGGTCATCACCCGCCCGCCGCACGTGAATGCGCTCCCGCCCATCGAGTTCCGTGACGTTTCCTTCGGGCTGATGACCGACGATAACATCGGCCAGAACATCGCCCGCGCCATTCCGCAACGTAATCCTGACGCCATCTCCATCCTCAGCCGGGTCGACAAGCTCCAGAAAATGGTGCCAGTCGGCACGGGCGGTCTTTGCTTCCAGCAGCTCAAGATCCGCAAGGCCGCCGATGGTTTGCACCAACGGGCCAGGCCGGGCGGGATAGCCGCTTCTTGCCGGAACGATCCAGTCGCCGTCTTCATTGGTGACAAGTTCAATGGCTCCGCTGCTGGACTGGATCGCAAGCGTGGCCGCTGCGGTCACATCGAGATTAGGGAACATGGGCTGCGGATCGATCGACGGCCGCACCTTCGAGGCATCGGCAACGACCACCCAGGCGGCCATCACAATGGCCACAAGCGTCACCGTCCCCAAGATCAAAATCCGGCGGGTCGAGTGATCAATACCGGAAGACGAGCGGTTGGCCATCAGCCTACCCTCCGCCGAATGCGTTCGGCCCGCCGCACCCGGTGCAGGACGATGAGCCCGATCGCGAGCACACCGATCAAAAGCGGGATCAAGGTGATGTTGACCGCCTTCAGGGTGAAGCCGAGATCCTCAATATCGGCGCGGAGTGATCTCTGAACCTCGCGCAGCCTCTGCCTTGTTTCCGCTTGTTCTTGCCGGAAGCGGGCGAGTTCTTGCTGGCGCCGCACATTAAGGTCGGGGGCGGCGTCTTCGCCCAGACCGCGGACCTGGCCCTGCAATTCGCGCAAGCGCTGATTGACTTCATCCAATTGCGATTGCAGGCGCTGTTCCTCTTCGAGGAACTGTGCTTCTGCGGCGCGGCGAAGGTCTTCGACCACTTCGAAGGGACGTTCGGACACCGCACGGGCGCGTAAGGAAAGCAAGTTGCTGCTGCCCATCAGATAGTCGACCGCGTTTAAAATGAACGCATCATTATCGCGGCCCGCAACCCGCTGCATCTGCGTCCCAACCGGCAGCTGAACCAGATAGACCGCGTCATCGAAGATATCGGAATCCGCCATGACAATGACGTTGATGGGGCCGTCCGAGGCCTGCAAGTGGTCGGCGCTCCCGGCGTTCTCATCCGGCGCGCTGTCCGCACCTTCTTCCGCTTCTTCATCAGGCGGCGGGCCATCGGGAAAAGCCGACTGCACCGGCCCCGCAATTCTTGCCGCCAGCACGTAAGGATCGGGCGCGGGCTCGAAGTCGCGTAGCAGCCGGTCCATATCCGGTTGAAACCGAACTTCGTCGACGGAAATGAGCATCGAATCCGCCGAGGAAAAAACCAGAGGGATCATTTCCGTTGTGGCGCCTTCCGTTTGCGTCAGGCTGCCCACGGTCCCGAGGTTGATGCCGCGATCAAGCGGCTCGGTCAGCGGCTCCGTGGGGCTGACGTTCTCAGGCCCCAGATTGAGCCAGGCGACGAACGTGATCTCGCCCCGGCGCGGATCGAAATTCGCGGGCACCTGCACGCCATTGGCGCGGTCGGCGACAATCATCTGCTCGTCCATATTGACGCCCCAGGCATTCAAAAGCCGCGGCAAGTTCGAGGTCTCCGTCGCCCCGCGCACGGGCAGCCCGGTCGGCCCCGGCACCATGCTCACCTCGGAATAAGGATCGACAAAGACGAGCGCGCGGCCCCCGCCGAGTACGAACTGATCGATGGCATATTGAGTGCGGCCGTTCAGCTCACGCGGATGGGCAATCATGAGTACATCGATATTCGAAGGCACCTCGCCGAAGTCTTGTTCGAGGAATTCGATCTCGAAGGTCGACGCGAGTTGCTGGTAGACAAAATAAGGTTGCGGCGCGACGCCTTGTTCAATGGCCGCCATGCCCACGGGCCCCGTATCGAGGGTAAGATTTGTCACGATGCCGAGCAGCGGACGGCGGGTCCGGTTGAGGCGGCTGATGAGCTGAGTGAGGTCGTATTCCAAAAACTCCTCGCGGATCGGCTCGAAGAAAGGAATGACCTCGCGCCCGTCAATGGTGTTGGTGCCGACAAGGCCGAAGAAAACACTGTCGGTCCCCAGGCGGGCGGAGCCAAGACCTGCGGCCACCGCCTCGTCTTCAGCGGCGGTAAAAGGTTCGGGCTCGATCATCTCAAGCAAGAGGTTGCCATTTGCGTGCGCGACATATTCGCCAAGCAAGCTGCGCACCCGCGCACCATAGGTTTGCAAAAGCGGGCTTTCCGCAACAAGGCCTTCGGAGAAATAGAACCGTAAGGTAATCGGTTCTTCGAGCTGGGAGAGCGTTTCGAGCGTGCCGGCGCTCAGTGTAAAGAGTTTCTGCTCGGTAAGGTCGAGCCGTGCCGCGCGAAAGGCGATGGAAGCAAACACATTCACCGCCAGAAAAAGCACAAGCCCCAGCGCGATAGCGGCGACCGCATACCCGCTGGGTGACCAGCCGAGCGTCATCTTGTTTTGGTTGCCCGTCGCCATCGTCTTATCCGTTGCGCTTGAGTTCGATGGCGATCACATTGGCCATGAGCCAAAAGCCGATGACCGAGGCGAAGAAGATAAGGTCGCGCAGGTCGATGACCCCGTCCATGATCGATTCGAAATGACTGAGAAACGAAAACGACGCAATCGTGCTCACAAGCGCGGTCGACACAAACGGCACCGCCGAGACCCATTCGGCAATCAGCGGCAGGCCCGCGATGGTAAAGAGAAAACAGACGACGACGCTGAGCACGAAGGCGATCACCTGGTTTGAGGTGATGGCGGAAAGGCAAGAGCCGATGGCGAGATAGCCACCGGCCATAAAGAAGCTGCCCAGATAGGACGCGATGATGACGCCATTGTCGGGATTGCCCAGGTAATTGACGGTCATCCACATGGGAAAGGTGAGCGCAAGCGCGATGCCGGTAAAGACCCAGGCCGCGAGGTATTTGCCCACCACGCTCGCCCATGTGGGCACCGGCAATGTGAGCAGCAATTCGAGCGTTCCTGTTTTTCGTTCTTCCGCCCATAGCCGCATGGAAACCGCCGGGATCAAGAAAAGATAGAGCCAAGGGTGAAACACGAAGAAGGACCTGAGATCGGCCCGCCCGGCCTCGTACCAGCCCGCGAGCTGGAACGTGAGTAGGCCCG
>JANQLJ010000043.1 GCA_028280665.1 Alphaproteobacteria bacterium | reverse complement strand
TTGACCCGCCGCCAGGCGATATCGGTCACGTGCAAAAGCCCGTCTACGCCGCCGAGATCAACAAAGGCGCCGTAGTCGGTGATGTTCTTGACCACGCCTTCGATGACCTGGCCTTCCTCGAGGTTTTGCACAAGCTCGCTGCGCTGTTCGGCGCGGGTTTCTTCGAGGACCGCGCGGCGCGAGACCACGATGTTTTGCCGGCGGCGGTCCATTTTCAGAATCTGAAACGGCTGAGGCAGATTAAGCAGCGGCGTCACGTCGCGCACCGGGCGGATGTCCACCTGGCTGCCGGGCAAGAACCCGAACGCCCCGCCAAGGTCCACCGTAAAGCCGCCTTTGACCCGGCCCACGATACGGCCTTCGACTTTTTCTTCTTTTTCAGCGGAGGCTTCGAGGCGCTCCCACGCTTCCTCGCGGCGCGCCTTTTCGCGGGATAGGATGGCCTCGCCCATCTCGTTTTCGACCCGTTCGAGATAAACCTCGACTTCAGCGCCGACCGCGATGCCGCCATCGTCGACGCCGAATTCTTTAAGCGCGATGCGGCCTTCGGTCTTAAGACCCACATCGACGATCGCCATGTCGTTTTGAATGTCGATGACTTTGCCTTTGAGGACCGAGCCTTCTGCCGGGGCTCCATAGGTCTCAAAGGATTCTTCCAAAAGGGCGGCAAATTCATCCGTGCTCGGATTCATCGAGCCGGAGGTTGAGGTTTCAGACATGTAAACTCCTTATGTGTCGTCTTGTCCTGGCCGGCCGGTTGGCTCCAGCGGTCTTTCAAAGTTGATCGTTTCGTTCGGCTGGCAGCGCACACAAAAGAGGAGCGAAACAAAGACCCCAAACAAAAGGGCCAAAAATAATAAAGGGCAAGACAAGCGTCTCACCCTCAAATCCGGCTTAAGTTGTCCCCAAGCTTCTTTTTCCGGGCCGCCCGCTCCTTACTTGAACGCTGCCGCGACGATGTCTCTCGCCGCTTCGAACGCGGCTTCTATACTCAAATCGGTGGTATCGAGCAAGTGCGCGTCGGGGGCCGGTTTCATAGGCGAGATGTCGCGGCTGGCGTCGCGTTCGTCCCGCGCCTTCACATCGGCCAAAACCTGAGCAAATTCAGCCGCTTCGCCCCGATCTCGGAGCTCAAGATGGCGGCGGCGGGCGCGCTCTTCCGGGCTCGCCGAGACATAAAGTTTCACGTCCGCCCCCGGGAAAATGACCGTGCCGATGTCCCGCCCGTCGACCACGGCGCCTTTGACGGGGCTGCCGCCGGCGAGGGCGGGAGGCGAGTTGCCGAAGTTCCGCTGGTAGTCGACCAGCACCGCGCGGACCTCGGGGATCGCGGCCACCTTTGAGGCGGCGTCCGTTACCTCACGGGTGCGCAGCGCCTCGTCATCGATAAGACGATCGGCGACGGCGCGCGCGGCGGCGCTTGCGTCCTTCGGCGAGGTGGGATCGCCGCCCGCTTCAAGAACGAGGAACGCGGTCATGCGGTAGAGCGAGCCCGTGTCGAGATGAGCAAAGTCAAATTCTTGGGCGAGCTTGCGCGCAATGGTGCCTTTGCCCGAAGCCGCGGGGCCGTCGATGGCGACAATCACGCGCCCGCTCCTTCAATCGAGGCGCCGAGGCTTTGCATAACCTGAAGAAAGCTCGGAAAGCTGGTCGCGATCATGGTGCCGTCGTCCACCTTGACCGGCGCGCGCGCAGCGAGCCCCGCCACAAGGAAGGCCATGGCAATGCGGTGATCGCGGTGCGTCTTGACCGTGCCGCCCCCCGGAACCTCACCGCCGCCGCCGGAAACCGCAAGGCTTTCTTGCCCCGCATCCGCCTTGACGCCGATGGCCTCGAGCCCCGCGGCAATGGCGGCGAGGCGGTCGCTTTCTTTCACGCGCAACTCGGCGAGCCCGTGCATGGTGGTCTCTCCTTGCGCATAGGCCGCCGCCACGGCGAGCACGGGATATTCGTCAATCATGGACGGCGCGCGCTCGGGCGGCACTTCTATTCCCTTAAGTGCGGACGCATGCACGCGCATATCGGCCACGGGCTCGCCCGCCAGCTCGCGTTCGTTGCTGAAGGAAATGTCCCCGCCCATCTCCTTGAGGGTTTGAAAGAGCCCGGTGCGCGCGGGGTTTACAAGAACCCCCGGCAATAAAATGTCCGAGCCGGGCGTGATCAGTGCCGCGACCGTGAGGAACGCGGCGGACGAAGGATCGCCGGCAATCTCCAGTTCCGTTGGCGCAAGCTCAACCTCGCCGGTAAGGCGGATAATGCGCGCAGCGTTTTCTTTGCTCACCGAGATCTCGGCACCAAAGGCCCGCGCCATACGTTCGGTGTGATCGCGGGTGGGCGCGGGCTCCACCGCGGTGGTCGCGCCGGGCGCCGCGAGGCCCGCGAG
>JANQLJ010000143.1 GCA_028280665.1 Alphaproteobacteria bacterium | reverse complement strand
GATCACCATCGGCCGGCTCGTCTCAACCGACGGCTCCTCCGCGGTCGGCATCGGTGTCGGCGCGGATGCCGACGGAACGAATTCGACGGCGGTCGGCGTGAATGCTAACGCCACAAGCACCAACACCACGGCGCTCGGCAACGGTGCGGATGCGACCGGTATCTCCGCGACGGCCCTCGGCGACAATGCCAATGCAACGAACATTAACGCTTTGGCCACCGGTCACGACGCCGACGCGACGGGCATATCATCAGTCGCCATTGGCGATGACGCCAATGCTACCAACACCAACGCCTTTGCCGCTGGTCATGACGCCGATGCGAGCGGCCTAGCGTCGGTCGCCATCGGGGATGATGCCAATGCCATTGCAGTGCATGCCACAGCACTGGGAAATGACGCGGATGCAAGTGGTGTTTCCGCGACGGCCCTCGGCGATAATGCCAACGCAACGAACAGTAACGCCCTAGCCGCCGGTCACGACGCAGACGCAAGCGGTTCTTCCGCGACGGCCCTTGGCGACAATGCCAATGCAACGAACATTAACGCCGTGGCCGCCGGTCACGACGCCGACGCAACGGGCATATCATCAGTCGCCATCGGGGATGATGCAAATGCGATTGACACAAACGCCATCGCCATGGGCAATGATGCGGATGCAACCGCCACGTCGGCGGTTGCCGTTGGCGACAACGCAAATGCCATCGACACCTTCGCGGTCGCCATTGGCGACGAGGCCGACGCAACGGCCACGCAGACCATTGCCATCGGCCAAAATGCAAATGCAACGGCAGCTCAGGCGGTCGCCATCGGCGATGAGGCCGATGCCAGCGGCATCAACTCGTTCGCCGCCGCCCAGAATGCGGACGCGAGCGGCGACTCAGCCATCGCCATTGGCAATGACAGCGGCGCCGATAGCCTTGAAACCATTGCCATAGGCGAAAGGGCGACGGCGACCGGACAGCGCGCCACCGCCATGGGCGCGTATGCGGCGGCAACGGGACCGGGCGCGACCGCCGTCGGCGAACAGGCCGATGCCATCGGCCCCGGAACCGTGGCAGTTGGCCACGACGCCTCGGCGCGGAATGAGTATTCGACCGCCCTCGGCGCCAATGCCACGACCCAGAGGAACGCCTATTCGACCGCCATCGGCACCGGCGCGGTGGCGACGCTTGACCACCAGCAGGTCTTCGGCACCGTGGACGAGACCTACACCATGCCGGGGATTGCTTCGGCGCTGAGCCGGTCCCGGCAAAGCGGCCGACTGGAGCTTCCGACCACGGATCTTGACGGGAACCTTGCCACCGACGGCGGCGCTGTGTTCAACGCAATCGCCCGGGCCCAGGCGGGGATCGCCATTGGTTATGCGCTGTCGCCGCCGCAGCTCACCCAGATGGAAAACTTCGGCATCCGCGCGGGCGTCGGAAACTACGATGGCGATGCAACCGCCATCGGCTTTAGCGCGATCGGCGTTTTTGACCGGGACCTCTTCAAGAATGGCGACCGGCTTGCGTTTACCGCGGGTGTGGGCGTCGGCGAGTCCGAGTTCTTCAACTACAGCGGTTCGGGAACGTTCGGCGCAAGCGGAGGGCTTCAATACACCTGGTAACCATCAAGGCGCACCATCGGGAACTAAGCCGTGACTGTCTCAATTGGAAATGCTTTTACTCGCGTATCGCTTGCCGCCGCCGCGGTCTTGCTGGCGGGCTGTTTTCCGGGCGATCAGGGCGGCGCGCGCGAAGGCCGTTACGTGATTGACGTCACGCAAGACACCCAAGCCACTATGGTCGATGGGCCCATGACATCCGTAAATGGATGCATTGAACGAAACGACACCGCGCACTTTGACGAAGCGGCCGCCCGGACCGCCTGCATCTGGGCGCATAGCGTGCCCTTCAACGGGATGCCGCCGGGCGTGACCGGCCATCTTGCCTATGCCTGGCCGCAAGCCATGGTCACGATCCGCAACAACAACGCCATCATCATGCTGACCCAGGTCTGCGTGCGGCTTCAGCTCAACTTGCAAAGCGTTGTGCAAAGTGCCTGCGGCAACGCCGCTGTTTCGCCCATGAGCAGCGGCACATTGACCATCGACTTGCGCAACGAGCTTGATGCCTTGGGCATCGCCGCGGAGTTCATACCTCAAGCCAATGCGTTTCGCTGGGAAGTTCTTTCTGTCCGCTACATCCAACTTCTGGAGCCTGCAAACGAAGGCTAAGTCCGTATTGAGAAAAGGTAACGCAATCAAAGCAACGCTGAAGAAAGCGATTTGGAGGAAAACATGAAACTGCAGACCGTGCTCATCTCAAGCGCCGCGACGCTCGCGCTAATGGCGGGGGCGCCCGCACAAGCCCAAGGATACTACATTTCCGTGTTCGGTGGGTTTGCGACTCAAGACGACAATTTCCAGGCCACTTTGACAGGGTCCTATAAGGTGCGGACCTACGCATACAAATACATCGGCACAGGAACAGGAACGGGCACAAAAAAACTCTATAGCGCGACGCGTACAAAGAGCACGACAGTCCGATACGGAGCAGCGTTTGACGTCGACTTCGAGGACGGGTGGGTTTTTGGGGCAGCCCTCGGGCACGGTCTTGCCAATGACGTTCGCGGAGAACTCGAAGTCGCCTACCGCAAATTCGATAATGACGATGTGCGCCAGGTTAGCGCGACCGGCTATTACAGGATCGCGTCATACTTCCACGATCAGATAACTCCCATATATACAAAATCCGGCCCGCTAAGCGGAACATTCGACGTGGATATGGATGGGGACCTTTCCGCTTGGTCCTTCATGGCCAATCTTTGGTATGACGTGGATCTTGGTAACACGAAGCTCACCCCGTTCATTGGCGGCGGCGTGGGCGCGGCGCATGTGGCCCTTGATGTGGACGGGCGCGCGTCGGGTTCGTTCCTAACCAACTATTCCCGGACCTTTTACGGTACCGTGTCTACGCGGCTCGACGACAGCAGTTGGGCATTCGCCTATCAATTCGGCGCCGGCCTTGCTTACGAGATTTTCCATGGAGGCGCGCTATCCGTTCAGTACCGCTATTTCGGGACGTCCGAGACTGACATTGACGGATTTGACCAGCGCGTAAACGGGCACAATTTCCTCGTCGGCCTGAGCTTTCCGTTGAACTAACCGCTGTAAGCTACTCCACCGTCACGGATTTTGCGAGGTTGCGCGGCTGGTCCACGTCGGTGCCTTTGGCAACAGCGGTGTGATAGGCGAGGAGCTGCACCGGCACCGTATAGAGCATGGGCGCGATGTAGGGATCGGCCTCGGGGACTTCGATCTGCGCCCAGGTCCCGTCGCCCGCGCGTGCAATGCCTTTGGCGTCGCTGATCAGCACCACCTTGCCGCCGCGCGCGATCACTTCCTGCATGTTCGACACGGTTTTCTCAAACAGGTGATCGGACGGCGCGATCACCACCACGGGCACGTCTTCTTCCACAAGGGCGATGGGCCCGTGTTTCATTTCCCCCGCCGGGTATCCCTCGGCGTGGATGTAGGAAATCTCTTTGAGCTTCAGCGCGCCTTCCATGGCGATGGGATAGGTGAGCCCCCGGCCCAGATAGATCATGTCGTGCGCCTTTGAGAGATCGTGGCAGATGGCTTCGATCTCGCTTTCCCGGTGAAGCATGGCCGCCACGTGCCGCGGCACTTCGAGCATGGCCTGGCAAAGCTCGTGCTCGCGCAACTGGTCGATCGCCCCGCGCTGGCGCCCGGCCACAATCGCCATGGACCCCACCACCGCAAGCTGGCAGATGAATGCCTTGGTGGAGGCAACGCCGATTTCGGGGCCCGCATGGGTCTTCATGACACCGTGGCTTTCCCGCGCAATGGTCGAATGCGGCACGTTGACAATTGAGGCGACCTTTTGGCCTTGCTTCTTGGCATAGCGCAGCGCCGCCAACGTGTCGGCGGTCTCGCCTGACTGCGATATGAAAACCGCAAGCCCCCCCGGCGGCATGGCCGCTTCGCGGTAACGCAGCTCGGAGGCGACATCCACCTCCACCGGCAGGCGCGCCACTTGTTCGAACCAATACTTGCCCACCAGCGCCGCATAGAACGCCGTGCCGCAGGCCGAGATAGTCACCCGCGGCACGCCGTTAAAGTCGATGTCGAGACCGGGAATGGCAGCGCGCAGATCTTGCGGATAGATAAAGCCGCCGAGGGTATGCCCGATCACCTCGGGCTGCTCGTGGATTTCTTTCGCCATGAAGTGACGGTGGTTGCCCTTGTCCACGAGGCCCGCGCCGAGATCAACCACCTGCATGGGCCGTTCGATCTCCGTATCGTTTTCGTCAATGACGGTGACTTTGTCGCGGGTGAGCACCGCGCGGTCGCCATCTTCGAGATAGCTGACCTTGTTGGTCATGGGCGCCAGCGCAAACGCATCGGAGCCGAGATAGACCTCGCCCTCACCAAAGCCGATGGCAAGAGGGCTTCCTTCGCGCGCGGCGAAAAGCGTATCGGGTTCGGTGCGCATCACCACCGCGAGGCCGAACGCACCTTCAAGCCGGTCGACGGTTTTCTCAAAGGCCTCAAACGGCTTGAGCCCCTTGCCCAGGAAATGGGTGATGAGGTGCGCGATCACCTCGGTGTCGGTATCGGAGTCAAATGTATGCCCGCTTTCGCTCAACTCGTTCTTCAGATCACGGAAGTTCTCGATGATACCATTGTGAACCACTGCAACCTGTTCCGTTGCGTGGGGGTGTGCGTTACCCAAAGTTGGCGCGCCATGGGTTGCCCAGCGGGTGTGACCGATGCCCACGGCCCCTGGTAGCGGGTTTTGCTTGAGTTCCTTTGAAAGATTACCCAGCTTGCCCTCGGCGCGGCGGCGCTTGATCGCACCATCCACGATGGTGGCGATACCGGCGGAATCATAGCCGCGGTATTCGAGCCGCCGTAGCGACTCCAGAATGGTCTCGGCAACCTCTTCCTTTCCCAAAATGCCGACAATGCCGCACATGGCTTAACCCTTCGACTTTTCTTTTTCCTTGCGGGCGCGGAACTTCGCGGCCCATCCCTTGATCTGTTTATGCTCGGCGCGGGTGAGCGCAAGCGCGTCACTTTCCACCTTCTTTGAGATGACACTGCCTGAACCGATATAGGCGCCCGCTTCCACCACCACAGGCGCAATGAGCGCGGTGTTTGAGCCTACGAACGCGCCTTCGCCGATATCGGTGAAGTGTTTGTCGAAGCCATCGTAGTTGCAGGTGATGACGCCTGCGCCCACATTTGCGTTTGCTCCCACGCGCGCATCGCCAATGTAGGACAGATGATTAACCTTGGCGCCGTCTTCGATATGCGCCTTTTTGACCTCAACGAAGTTGCCCACGCGCGCGGCCTTGCCGACAACGGCGCCGGGGCGGAGCCGCGCGAACGGGCCCACCTGCGCGCCGGGGGCGAGCGTTGCGCCTTCCAGATGCGAAAAGGCGCGCACCTCGGCGCCCTCCCCCACTTTGACGCCGGGCGCGAACACCACGTTTGGCCCGACCCAGCAATCGCGCGCAAGCGCGGTGTCATAACTCAGGAAAACCGTTTCCGGCGCCACCATGGTCACGCCCGCCTCAAGCGCGCGGGCGCGCAAGCGCCGCTGCAAGGCCGCTTCCGCGGCGGCGAGCTCCGCGCGGCTGTTGACGCCCAGCACCTCATCCTCGGGGCATTCGATGGCGGTGCAGCTAAGGCCTTTTCCGTTGGCAAGGCTCACCACGTCGGTGAGGTAGTATTCGCCGCTTGCGTTTTTGTTGCTCACGCTGTCGAGCAAACCGAACAAGGTCTCGGCCCCCGCCACCATGACGCCTGAATTGACAAAATCGATGGCGCGTTCTTCGGCGCTTGCATCGCCCGCTTCAACAATGCACGTAAGGTGGTTTCCGTCCATGATGAGGCGGCCGTAAAGGCCCGGGTTCGCGGCGATAAACCCCAGCACCACCACATCGGCGCCATCCGCTCTCGCTGCCAACATGCGCTCGATGGTGCCCGGCTCCACCAAGGGTGTGTCGCCATAAAGGACGATCACATCGCCGCTGAAGCTCCCGAGCGCCTTGCGCGCCGCCTGCACCGCATGTCCCGTCCCCAAGGGCTTTTCCTGAATGGCGGAGGGAACGCCCGCCGCCTCGGCGGCGTCTTTAACATCACCTGCTTCGGGGCTGCGCACCACCACCGTGCGCTCAAGCTCAAGAGCCGCACAGGTAGCCAGCACGTGGGCCAAGAGCGACCGGCCGCCAATCTCGTGCAGCACTTTCGATGTCGCGGACTTCATCCGCTTGCTTTGACCTGCCGCCAGAATGATTGCCGCCGCCGGGCGCGCCATGCCGTCTGCTCCTAATTTGTCAGCGGGGACAATGGCATAGGCCCCACTACCGGGAAATTAAAATTATATTTCCCAATCTTTCGCGGGCGAAGCTTCTTCGCACGCGCGTCCGTGATAGAACTGGCGCGATTCACCATTTGAATGAGACGGAATCAAGGCCCATGAACTTGCCCGACGGTGCCACCATCGTTTTCGACCTGGACGGCACGCTGGTCGACACTGCCCCTGACCTTTTGCTCACCCTCAATACGGTGCTGGGCGATGAAGGCCGCGACTGGATCGACGCGCCGCACATGCGTCCGCTGGTGGGGCGCGGCGCGCGGATACTAATCGAGGAAGGCTTGCGTTACACCGGCGCGCCGGGCGACGAAGCGACCGTCGAGCGCCTGCTGGACAAGTTTCTCGATTTTTACGCCCGGAATATCGATCACCTGAGCCGGCCCTTCGAGGGCGTCACCGAGGTCTTGAACACGCTCGCTGCAAAGAAAGCAAAACTCGGCGTCTGCACCAACAAGCGGGAGCGCCTCTCCATCGATCTCCTGACCAAGCTCGGCCTCATCAAGTATTTCCCCGTGGTGTTGGGGGCGGACTCCCTCGCCGTGCGCAAGCCCGACCCGGCGCACCTCACCCAGACCATCGCCCGGCTCGGCGGCAGCGAGGCCCGGGCGGTCATGGTGGGCGACAGCGCCACCGACGTGAACACGGCGAAGGCCGCGGGCATTCCGGTGATCGTTGTGGACTTCGGCTACACCGACGTGGCGCCGGCGGACCTGGGCGGCGATGCCCTGGTCAGCCATTACCGGGAAATCCCCGGCGCGATTGAGGCGCTGCTCGCGCGCGGCTCTTAGAGGCGGAGGTGCTTGACGGGCCTGGCCCCGCCCAGCTATGGGAGGCGTCCCTCGTCAATGGCAAGGGCGATTAGCTCAGCGGGAGAGCGTTCGCTTCACACGCGAAAGGTCACTGGTTCAATCCCAGTATCGCCCACCATTCCTGATCTCACCTTGATCCCACTTTGACTCTATCGGCCTGCCGGTTTGCAGCGGTCCATGCGCCATGTAGGGTGCCCGGCCATGACTCATTTTGTGTTCACCATGACTGCCGGGCGCACCGGCACCGCGTGGCTTGCGAAACTGTTCGCCGCGAACTTTGATTGTATCGCGCGTCACGAATACCGGAATTTTGGCGAGTTCGGCATCTACTCCCAGGATGTGGGCCTGATGGGGGCCTTTAATCACTGGGGCAACCGGGAGCGGGTGCAGGCCTTCTGGCGGCGCAAGTTCAGCCTCATTCCCAAATGCAGCATGTATGTGGAGACCAATCATGCCCTTGCGAAGTGCGGGCTGATCGAGAACCTCCACATGCTGCCCGAAGATGCCGAGGTCACCATCGTGACCTTGCGCCGCGACTGGCTCGGCCAGGCGATGAGCTATCTCAACCGTTACGATTTTTACAATCTCTCGACGGTCTGGCTCTGGTATCTCGACATGAACTACCGGAACGCCATTGTGCAATCGAAGCCGTTCGTGGAGATGGGGCAACTCGGCCATATCATGTGGTACATGGCGGAGGTTGAAACGAGGCAAGCCTACTACCGCCAGCTTTATGGTGATCGCTACCGTTTCATCGACGCCAAACTCGAGCACATCACAACGCAAACTGGTGCAAGCGATCTTCTTGCACACTTTGGCCACACCGGGCCCAAGTTCCTGCCCGAGAAAGCCAATGCCAACCTAGAGGCGAACCCACCCATTGATACATCCGGCGTGGAGACGCTGATCGGGCGCATTCGCTTCGATCCCGAAGACCTTGCTGCAAATTATATCAAATCCGGACGACGGCTCGACGCGGCGCAAGACATTCCAAAAAAAGCCGCGTCCCGTTCTTAAATCCGGATTAGGACTATCCTGCCATCTTCTGCAATCAACGGCGCCGATCAACCGGCGCTTAAGCGCGCATGAGAATTGATTGCAGATGGACGAAGCGGCAGACATGACGGGCACAAGTTCACGCGGCGGGGGCGTCCCCCGCGTTTTGGTGGCCGAAGATAACCTCATGAACCAGCGCGTCATCGGGGCATTTCTGCAGAGCTTCGGCGTTGAGTGCGTGATGGCCGAAAACGGACAGGAAGCCATCGAACATCTGTGCACGTCCGAATTCGACGTGGTGCTGATGGACATTCAAATGCCGATCCTTGACGGCATGGCCGCCATACAGCAGATCCGGTCGGGCGCGACCCCTAGAGACGACATTCCCATTATCGTGGTCACGGCGAATGCCATGGCGGGCGACCGCGACACCTATCTGGATGCGGGCGCGGACGAATACCTTGCCAAGCCAGTCACGCTCACCGCGCTCAAGGCGGTTCTCGAACAGTTCGAGGTCCTGCCTGCGCCGTCCGCAGACGCCGTCGCCGCCCGCTAGAGGAAATCTCTACTCATCTTCGTTCGCGCAAGAGTGCGCTTCATGTGCACGCGTTTCTCCTGACGAGGGAAGCGGCGCCCGCGGGTCCTCAATGAACGTGACGATATCACGCCAGACAACCTCCGCCTGAAGATCGCGCAGGAGCAAGTGATAACCGTCAGGATAAATGGCGACCCGGCGGTGGGGGCACATGCGCGCGATAACGTCGCCCACCGGGCGGGGTGGGATGATCTGATCCTGCTCGCCATAAAGAAGCAAAACCGGCGGCGGCATGTCCGGTGAGCCCTCGTAGGCGCGGTCCATGAGGGAGACCACACCATAAAGCGCATCAAAGCGCGTCTCAAAAATCATGTGAGGATCACTGCCCATCTGGCGCAAGAGCTCGATATTGTCCGTAGGCCAGCGGTCGAGGCTTTCGCCGGTCACGGTCAGCATGGGCACCGTGTGCGCCGAAGCCCAAAGCATAAGATTGAGCGGAAAGGGAATGGTGGACCATCCCCACACCGCCGGTGCGACAAGGATCGCCCCGTCCACTTCCGCGCGCCCTTCGCTGAGCGCGCTCAGGACAACCGCGCCGCCCATGCTGTGGCCGAGTACAAAGGCCGGCACCTCGGGATGGGTGCGGCGCACGGCGGCGATAAAATCGCCAAGGTCCTGAACCATCACCTCGCTGCCGGGCCAGATGCCGCGCTGGGGCGAGCGCCCGTGGCCGCGCTGATCGAAGGCGTAAGTGGTGATCCCCCGCGCCGCCCACCAGGGGCCGGGCAGCGCAAAGGCATTGCCGTAATCGTTCATGCCATGAAGGGCGATCAGAACGGCGCGCGGCTCGTCGGCCTGCCACTGGCTCAGCCCCAGGCGCATTGCGTCGCGGGTGATAAAGGCGTCCGCCTCGATGCGGGGCTCGGCAAACCCCGTGTACGCGGCGGGCCCAGGGTCTTGCAGGCGCGGCGCGCAAGCCCCCAGGGCCGCGAGCGTCAAAACGAGGCTCAAAACGCGCCCCTCGCGCATCGGATGAATCAGCTTCATGGGATGAGCTTACTTGACGAGGCGGGCGACTTCACGCCTCAGCACCGGAAGCACTTCGCGCTCGAACCACGGGTTCTTCTTAAGCCACGCCGTATTGCGCCACGAAGGATGCGGCAGCGGTAGCACCCCCGGGCCGTACTCCCGCCAAGCCCGCAC
>JANQLJ010000138.1 GCA_028280665.1 Alphaproteobacteria bacterium | reverse complement strand
GCAACGCCCGCGGGTCATTCCGGGGAAGGACCCGAACCAGATGGGCCGAAGCCTGACCACACTCGCGCTGCTTCTCGCCATTGTTTTGGCGGCGGCGCTGATCGTGCCCGCGGTCATCGATTGGGAAGATCAGCGCGCGGCGCTCGAGGTGCGCCTCGCCGAAGTGACCGGCGGCCCGGTGGAGCTGGCAGGGCCCGTTTCCGTACGGCTTTTGCCCTCGCCCCGCATGACCGCGGCGCGGGTATCTTTGGGCGACCTCGAGGGGCGCTTGCGCGTTGAAGGGGCCAGTCTTCACGCGGAACTTGCGCTGTGGCCGCTCTTTGCCAATCAGGTGGTGGTGACGCGTATCGCGCTTGAAGGCGGGGATGTACGGTTCGGCGGTGATGCGCCGGGCCTGCGCGCGCTCACAGGCGAAATAGCGGGGCGCATGTCCATTGGCGCGGATGCGTTCCATTATCTCGTCGTGCCGGGGCGCTTGATCCTCGGCGAGGGCGAACACGCGCTTGTTCTGGACGAGGCCGGGCTGGAAGCCCAATGGGATGGGGGCGACACGCCCGTGCGCCTGACCTTGCGCACCGGGACCCAAACCCGCGCCGATGCGACCTTTCGTCCGCAAACGGATGGAACATGGCGGGTCAACGTGCGCGCCACCTACGGCGATGAGCTTGCGGTGCTGAGCGCCAACGGGGTGCTGAGCAGCTTCACGCCAGGGGCCGCGTTCACAGGCGACTTTGCGCTTGTCACCGATCACGTCCGCGCGCTGCTGGGGCTCGAAGGCGAAGGCCCGGCGCTGACCTTGCGCGGGCCCGTGCACGCGGAAGGCCCCGAATGGACCTCGCAAGACGCGCAACTCACCCTCGGCACCATGCAGGCGGCGGCGGAGTTTCGCGGCACGACGGAGGGAAGGCTTGCCCTTGAGGGGGAGTTGAGGACGGCGCTGGGCGATCTCGACGCGCTGGGGTTTGAAATGACGCCGGTGCGCGATTTCCTTGCCGCCGCCATATTGCGCGGGGCGCCGTCGCCCGTGCCAGACTGGCTTGATCTGCGCATGGTGCTCAATGCAGATGGCCTCGTGCTCAATGACCGCGTGGGCCGGGATGTGTATGTGGAGCTCGCGTCCCGTGAAGGGACCGCTCATCTTGAGTGGCTGACTGGGATGTTGCCGGGCGGGACGAATGTCTTTTTCGCGGCGCGCGATGTGCCAACGCGCACGCTTCTGGTGCAAAGCGATTCCCTCCGCAGTCTGATGAGCTGGCTTGTCTTCGATACAGCCGCCTACCCGGCGGACCGGCTGCAGGCGCTCGATCTTGAACTTGCGCTCAGCAATGAGCATGAACCGTTGCGGCTGTCGGTACTCGATTTACAACTGGACGGCGGCCGGGCCGAAGGCGTGCTGTCCTTCTCCGACGACGGCGCGGGCGTTGCGTCCTTCACATTCGATGGCCTGGACCTTGATGCCTACGTTCCCGCGGCAGGGGGTTCGTTCATTTCGCGTTTGCGCTACTACGCAGGGCGGGCGGGCGGGCGCGGGGTTTCCGAATTCAATCTGTCAGGCGAACGGGTGCAGCTTGCGGGCACTGCGGTGGACCGGTTCCGGTTTACCGGCGCGGCGGCGGATGGCGTTCTCGGCATCCAGGAGGCGGAGATGGCTTTCGCCAATGGCGGCGGCCTGACCGCCAACGGCCACTGGGCAGGGGAGGGCGCGCCTTTCAGTCTGAGCGTGGACGGCACAGCCACCGATCCGGGGCTTTTTGAGGGGCTTCCCGTCGCGCCGCGCGAGCCTGCAGACCTTTCCCTCCAGCTTGCGCGAGATGAGAGCAGCGTTCTGACTATCGAAGGCAATGTCCGCACTCAAGGGCTCAGCATCGATCTTGCAGGAAACCAATATGTGAGCAGCGGGGCCAATTTCTTTCGGGGACGGATGATTGCCCGCGGTCAGGCGCCCGGTGCTCTTGCCGGGGCGCTGGGCCTCGATGTCTTTGCGGCCATCGACGGGGCGGAGCTTCTGGACGTGCAATGGCAAGGGCCGCTCGATGGGGGCAACCTGACCGCGCATCTTGAGTTAGCGGGGCTTTCGGCTCTGGCGCGCGGCACCGCCGCCGGTCTTTTCTCAGCCCAGCCGCGCGCTGAGCTTCAAATTGAGTTCACCGCCCGCAGCGCCCGCGACCTGATAGCTCAGGCGCGCGGGCCCGCGGCTGAGGCGCTTGTGCAAAGCTTTGTCACCGGCACGGGCCAGTTGCGCCGCACGGCGGAGGGTTGGACATTCGCGACAGCGGATACGCAAGTGGATGGGGTCCCAGCGCGCGGCGCCCTCAACCTGCGCGCGGACGGTTCGATCACCGGCGAACTGGAACTTGCCCGGCTTCACCTGCTTGGCGCGCCGCCGCCTCAGCCCGCGGATCAAGAGGGCCGGCTTGCGTGGTCCACCGTGCCGTTTGATCTCTCTTGGATGGACGGCGCGCGCGCGGACCTCAATATCTCCATAGGCGAAGTGACCATTGGCGCTTTGCCGTTCGACGAGGTTGCGTTTCACCTGACCGTGGAGGGCGGCGCTATTGCACTGGACAGCGCGCGCGGCAGTGTGAGCGAGGGGCTTCTTACCGGGTCGGCGGCCATTTCCCGCGACGAAGAAGCGCTGATCGTCGCGGCTGACCTTGCGGGCGAAGGCGTGCCCGCGGATGCTTTCTTCGCCGCAGTGGGTTTGCCGGAAAGCAGCGGGCCCATGACCCTTGCCGCGCAATTGCGGACGCGCGGGCGCAGCCCCTTTGACTTGATCGCGGGGCTCGACGGCCGCATCGATCTGGGGTTGACCGATGGCGCCCTCAGCACCGTTGACCTGGGCCATCTTGCGGATGCCTTGCCGGAGGTGCGCACGCGCCGGGGCTTGCGCGAAGCGGCTGACCGGGCGCTGGCGCAAGGCGCGACGGAACTCAGGCGTCTTGAAGGCGTCGTGCCTGTCGGGCGCGGGGTCCTCTCGCTCGAAGGCCTTTCAGGCATTGCGGAGACGGGCCCCTTTGCCGTTGACGGCGCGATTGATCTGCGCACGGACATTGTCGATGTGGAGACGGAGTTTCAGATCACCGATGAGGAACTGGGTCCCGCGCCGGTGGTGGTTGCGTTTCGCGGCGCGGGCGGCGCGCTCGACACCTCCATCGACATCAGCGCCCTGCAAGACCACATCGGCGCGCGCCTTGCGGACATGCCCGAAGGGCTCCTAAGCGAGGACGACTTGCCGGAGGACCTGCGGGACTTGCTTCAGGCCTATGAAGAGGCCTATCCGGAAACGGACGACCCGGCGGCCCCGCCGTCTTTGCGATAATGGCGCAGCACGTAAACACGCAACGCGCTTGAAAGGCCTGTCTCCGGTGATCTGCCCGCGTCCACTTGCGTAATCAGCTTGTTGAGTGACAGCTTGTTGGCTTTGGCAATCTCGCCCAGCGCCTCCCAGAACGCCGCTTCCAATGAGACCGAGGTGCGGTGCCCGGCAATAGTGACGGACCGTTTGACGCCGCTGCTCATGGCTCAGTCTTTGGGGCCGATCATGTCCTCGGGGCGGACGATCTCGTCAAACTCCGCTTCGGTGACAAAGCCCAGCTTCACCGCCTCCTTGCGCAAGGTGGTGCCGTTTTCGTGCGCGGTCTTGGCGACTTTGGTAGCGTTGTCATAGCCGATCTTGGGCGCAAGGGCGGTCACCAGCATGAGTGAGCGTTCCATCAGGTCGGTGATGCGGTCCTCATTAGCAGTGATGCCAACCACACATTTGTCGGTGAACGATCTGCTGGCATCGGCCAAAAGGCGAATGGACTGCAGCACATTATAGGCGATCACCGGCTTGAAGACATTGAGTTCGAAGTGGCCCTGGCTTCCGCCGACCGTGGTCACAACGTTGTTCCCCATCACTTGCGTGCATACCATGGTCATGGCCTCGCACTGGGTGGGGTTC
>JANQLJ010000172.1 GCA_028280665.1 Alphaproteobacteria bacterium | reverse complement strand
TTTGGGTAGGCGCCTCGTTGCTGCGCTCACCCGCACCCTTGACGAGGGCCGTGCGGCGCAAGCCCGGTCGCAAACGCGTCTTGACGAACTTGCAGCGCGGCTCGGCGCGGCGGCGCGGCGGGGTGTTACCGACCGTGCCCGCGCGCTTGGGTCTTTCGCTAAGCTTCTTGAAAGCCTGGGCCATCAGGGAACCCTCGCGCGCGGCTTTGCGCTGGTGCGGGACGAAGCCGGGCAGGTCGTGCGCGCGGCCAAGGCGGTTGCCGCGGGCGATACCCTCTCCATCCAGTTCGCCGACGGGGATGTGGCGGCGCGGGCCGAAGGCGGCGCGGGGGCCGGGCGGGTCGCGCCAAAAAAGGCGGCATCTCGGAAACCAGCCACGAAACAGGCCTCCCTTTTCGATGACGGCGAGGCGGGCTAAGCTCAACGGGAATGGGAGAGGCGCATGAACAGCGGTCAACCGCGCCCTGACAGCGAAGCGGTTCTTGAGTATTTCCCCGGCGACTATCACGTGGTGCGCCAGGGAACCTTCGTGACCTGCGCGGTGACGGGCGCGCAAATCCGCCTGTCGGATCTCCGGTATTGGAGCGCCGAGCTGCAAGAAGCTTATGCGAGCGCGGCCATTGCTTCGCAGCGTTATGCGGACTGGCAAGCGGGCAAGGCCGCACCCTCTGACAATGAGGGCGGCGAAGATGGAGGAGAGGAAAAATGAGGTTGCGTTGGGGTCTTGTATGGGCCCTTTTTCTCATTGCTCCCGTCATTGTTCCGGCCAGTGTCCCTGCGTGGGCCGATATTCCCCTGGAACTTGATGGCACCTTTGCCCAAGGCGGCATCGTGGTGGGACAGACCGACCCCGCCGCCGAAGTTCACTTCGGCGATTTAGTTTTGCCCGTAAGTGACGAAGGCCACTTCGTTTTTGGCTTCGCCCGCGACTTTGAAGGCCCGGGGGAGATCAGCATTGTGCTGGGCGAACAAACCCTGTCGCGCACCTTCGACGTCGCCGCGCGGCAATACAACATCCAGTATGTGGACGGCGTGCCGCCGGAAACCGTGACCCCGCCCCCCGAAGTGCTCGACCGCATTCGCGCGGAAGGGGCCATCAAGCGCGCGGCGCGCGCGGACGTGACCGCGCGGACGGATTTTGCGCGGCCCTTTATCTGGCCGCTGACCGGCATCGTGACCGGAACCTACGGCAGCCAGCGGGTCTATAACGGCACGCCCCGCAACCCCCATTTGGGCATCGATATCGCGCGGCCCACGGGCACGCCGGTGGTGGCCCCCGCCGCGGGGACCGTCACCCTCGCCGCGCCTGACATGTACTTTGAAGGCGGACTGATCTTTCTCGATCATGGCCACGGCATGATCGATGTTTTCATGCATCTTTCCGAAGTGCTGGTCGAGGAAGGCCAGGAGGTGGAGCAAGGCGAAGTGATCGGCCTTGTGGGCGCGGGCGGCAGAGCCACCGGGCCGCATCTCGACTGGCGCATGTATGTGATGGGCGCGCGGGTGGACCCGTCAAACCTCGTGGGGCCTATGCCGGAAGAAGACGATGGTGCGGATCAGTAAATCGTATCCTTGATCCGCTGGGGATAGGCCTTGTCGTAAGCCTCGCCATCGAAGTCCGGCTGCAGCGCCTTGATCATCTCGCCGTTGGACGGCAGCTCCTTGCGGTCCACGTGGGACGCCGGGTCCCAAAGCCGTGAGCGCACCAGTGCCTTGGGGCATTGGTAGTAGCAGCTCTCTACACGAACGATCATCACCGTCTTGGGCGGTTTGCCCTGCATGGTGAAACTTTCGCAGAGGCTTGGATCCGTGGTCAGTTCCGCGCGGCCGTTGATGCGCAAGGTCTCGCCCACGCCAGGGATCAAAAAGAGCAGCGCCACGCGCCCGTCGCGCACAATGTTGCGCAGCGAGTCGATGCGGCCATTGCCGCGCCGGTCGGGCAGGGCCACGGTGCGCTCGTCCAGCACGCGGGCCACCGGCGCCGGGTCCCCCCGCGGGGAAGCATCAAGCCCCTCGGGCCCCGCGCTCGCCAGCACGACGAAAGGCGCTTTTTCGATAAAGGCGCGGTAGTGATCCGAAATGTAATCAAGCGCCTTGGTAAGCGACATGGGCATGGGCTGGCCATAAAGCGCTTCAAGGTCGTCTTCCGATGTAATGCGGTGGGGATCGGTCATGGCCTTTCCTTCAAGCTGCCTGTTCGCTCACGCCCTTTGGCCGTTCAAGTTTGCCGTTTTTGTATTTGCCCCAACGCTGGTGAAGCCAAAGCCATTGGCTCGGGTTAGCGCGGATGGCCTGTTCCAGATACTCATTCAGCCAGACCGTGAGATTGTAGATGTCCATATTGGTGTCGCCGGTGGAAGGGAGCGAGGGCGGTTCGGTGACGATCAGGCGGAACTTCGTGCCGCCCACCCGTTCGAGCCGCGCGGGCACAATGGGCACCTTGTAGCGCAGGGAAAGCGCCGCCGCCGCCGGGGGCGTCATGGCCTCGTGCCCGAAAAAGGGAACCGGGATGCCTTCGTTCATCTTCTGGTCCACCAGCATGGCCACATAATCGCCGCCGCGAATGACCTTTAAAAGCGCGCGGCCTCCCTCGGCGCCCTTGGGGATTTGCACCGGAAAGATGTGCGTCGCGCGCTGCTTGATCATCCAGTCGTCGATGAACGGGTTGTTGGGCGCGCGGTAAACCTCCGCGCCCTTGCCGCCGCGCTCACGCAAGACCAGCGGCATCAGCTCCCAATTTGCAAAATGGCCGGAGACGAGCAGCGCCCCTTTGTCCTGTACCTGGACTTTCTCGAAAATTTCTTCGCCGACAATTTCAATATGCGCGCCGTCGCCGACGCTCGTAAAGCGGTCGAGATGAGCGTACTCGGCCATGGTGCGGCCGAGGTTTTCGAACATGCGCTTTATCACTCTTTCGCGCTGCTTTTTTGAAAGCTCGGGCATGGCGAGGCGAAGATTGCGCCGGGCGCGGGCCGCCGCGCTGACATGAGGGCCAAAGGTGCGCGCGACCCAGCCGCCAAAGGCCGATGCCCGCCTAAGACCGAGCACGCGAAAAAATCCCATAAGCGAGAAAAAGACCGCCGCTTCGATGTAGTGCTGCAGTTTGACGACGCGCTTTTCATCGCTCACCCGGACGAGCAGGGGCTTTTCGCTGGTTTCATTTTCTTTAAGGCCTTCAGGTGCGCCCGCGAGCCAGTTCCCAAGCAAATCCGTGACCGCGCTCCGGTTGGCAAAGATCGCTTTAATGGGAATTGCGGAAATGTTCTCTGCCCCAGGCGGCAGGCGCACGGTATCTTTTTCCGTGGTGACAAGGTCGGCTTCGAGGTCCTGGGCCCGCCGCTTGAGATTGCGCAAGTCGCTTTCCGTATAAGGATGATGATCGGGGAAGGACACCTCGCCCATCACCCGCGCGCCGAGCGCTTTGACCGTGCGGAAGAACTTCGCGGGGGACCCGATCCCGGCAAAGGCGAGAACCTTGACGCCGTCCAAGAGGGCGGGCTCCACTTGCGGCTTGAGGGTGGCGCGGAACGTCGGCCCTTCGAATGCTTCAAGCTCCGGCGGCAGCGGCAAGGAGGGATCGCCGCCCATGATCAGAAGCGCATCGGCGCGGGCAAGGCCCTTGCGCACCCGCTCGCGCAGGGGCCCAGCGGGAAACACCTGACCGTTTCCAAAAAAACGCCGTCCGTCCACCACCACGATGGAAAAATCCTTGACGATGGTGGGGTTCTGAAACCCGTCATCCATTAAAATAACATCCGCGCCTTCTTCGGCGGCAAGCTGCGCGCCTGCGGGCCGGTCGCGCGCGACAATCACGGGCGCCACGCGCGAAAGAAGAAGCGGCTCGTCGCCCACTTCGGCGGCGCTGTGGAGTTCAGGATCAACGCGCAACGGCCCCTTTGAAGCGCCGCCATGGCCGCGGCTTAAGATCATGGGCTTGCGGCCCATCTCCTTTAGCATCAAGGCAAGGGCGGCAACTGTGGGGGTTTTTCCCGTGCCGCCGAGAGTGAGATTGCCGACGCAAATTATGGGAACATCGCCGGCCTCAGGCTTGGTCATCATGCGCCGCATACGCGCGCCGAGGCGATAGAGCAGTGCGAACGGCCACAACGCCCGCGCTTCAAGGGGTACGGTATCTTTGCGCTTGGGATACCAATACTTAGGCGCTTGCATCGCCGCTCCGGTGTTTTTCTAAAAGCGAAAGAACCGTCTCGCAGGTACGGGACAGCACTTCGCGCGCTTCGTCAACCGAGGCGAGCGCTTTGGCTGCTTGGCTGGCGCGCGCCGGTTCATCGGTCAACAGCGCAACCACCGCCCCGGCGAGGTCCGAGGTATCGGTGACAAGACTTGCCCCGCCGCGCGCGTCGAGTGCCTGATACAGCTCCTCGAAGTTTTCCGTGTGCGGCCCATGCAGCACGGCGCAGTCGAGCCGCGCGGGTTCCAGCGGGTTCGACCCGCCCTTTTGGGTAAAGCTGCGGCCCATGAAGGCGGTTTGCGCAAGGCGAAAGACGAGCCCCATGTCGCCAATCGTATCCACCAGATAGACATTTGTCTCCGGCGTGATCGCCTC
>JANQLJ010000088.1 GCA_028280665.1 Alphaproteobacteria bacterium | reverse complement strand
GGCCTCGGCGATGCGGCGCTCTTCGATCAGCCGCCGCGGCCAGAGCGCGCCCGCAATCTCTTCGATCAGCTCACCGCCGAGTTCCTGGCGGCCCAGATGAGTGCCTTCGTAACGGGCCACCACGGCCTTGAAAAAAGCGGGGGCCAGATGGGCGGTATTCTCATAGGTGCTTGCTCTTGTCAGAACGGTATTCGGATCGGTTATGAGGTGCCTCAGCGCCCGCGTCGGCCGCGGTGTTGTGGTGACCACCTGCCGGGGGCGCGGGCCGAGCCTGAGCCCGAACTGCAACATGTTCCATACCTCTTCCGCATACGGATATTTAGCGAACTCATCGAGCCAGGCCGCGTCGTGTTGGGGCCCACGCAAGGCCTCGGGGTCCTCGGCGGAAAAGAGCCTTGCCTTCGCCCCGTTCGGCCAGGTGAGCTCCCGCACGGTCTTATGCCAGACGGGCCGCCAATAGGCGGGCGTTATGGCCAGAAGACCGCTTTCGCCTTCCACCATCACGCTACGCGCTTCGCCGTAGTCCCGGGCCACGAGCGCCACGCGCGAAGCCGCCCCCGCGCCGAGGGGCGTTGTGCCCTCAACAAGGCTGCGGATCCATTCCGCCCCGGTGCGGGTTTTTCCCGCGCCCCTGCCCCCGAGCACCAGCCACGTGGTCCAGTCCCCGGGCGGCGGCAGTTGATCGGCGCGCGCCCAAAAGGGCCAGTGATGCAGGAGAAACTCAATCTCCTCCGCCGACAGCGTCGCGAGAAACGCCGCGCGCGTCTGCGGCGGCAAGGAGTTTATCGAGACGGCGCTCAAGGGTCTCACGCAGCCGCTTGCGGTCGAGCGCGGCGGCCTGGGTTTTTTCCTGGTCACGCTTGGATCCGGTGGGTTTGGTCTTCGCCATTTGCAGTTCCTTCAGCTTTTCGGCTGTCCGTATAAGGACGTTCAGCGTGCGCGCTTCTTTCTCTGCCTGAACGGGACCGGCAAGCGCGTTCGTCTCGCTCCACCGCTCCTCAAGCTCCTTGATTTGCCGGTCGAGGGCGCGCGCGAGCCTGAATTCCACCGCCGAGCCGGGATCCGGCTTTTGTTTGGATACGGCAGCGCGCCTTGGCCAGCCTTCGCGCTTGGCTCGCCGGCATATGGAGGTAACGCTGACGCCGAACTCATCTCCGATCTCCGCGAGCGTCTGCTTTTGCGCAAGATAGGCGGCGGCGACGCCGTCCCAATCGATGTCGGATTTACGGTTTGACACAGAACTTGCGCAAGGCCCCGCACCCCGCGGGGCACCGGCTTTTGATCTTTGGATACAATTTCGGAGGTAGCTCTCAGGTAGGTTACGAGCGCCGCGCTGTCAATGGCACTTCAAGAAAAAAATAGGGCGTACACGGTCAATCCCCGCGGGTCATGAGTCAGGCACGTCCCGGTGTGGCCAGTCAACGATATGATTTTCAAGCTCTTCTTCGGGAACTTCGCTTTCGGCGATGACGCGGCCGTGCACAGATATCCCCGCAAGATGAACGGTCTCGGGATCGCCTGAGACGAGCGGATGCCACCAGCGGAGGTCATCGCCCTGCCATAAAAGCCGGTAAGCGCACGTCGCCGGCATCCAAGGAGCGATCTCCGGCAAGCTGTCAACGGTCACGGCAACGCAAGTGGGCACGCGCACCGTCCGGTTGGCATAGTCGGTGCAGCGGCAGGTGCCTTGATCGAGCAGATCGCACACCGCATCGGTGTAACAGTACTTGCCCGTATCTTCGTCTTCGAGTTTGACAAGACAGCAGCGGGCGCAGCCATCGCACAGGCTTTCCCACTCCTCGCCGCTCAGCTCTTCAAGCCGCTTGGCCTTCCAGAAAGGCTGTGTCACCCTCGCCTTGCCCCTGCCTCAATCGCGCGGCACAACTGCCGCGCTTAGAATGCATAAAGGGTGGCTTTAGGTGAACCCGTTCACGCGCGTCAACTCCCTGATCTGGGGCTTTCCCTGGCCCTGGCGCATTGCCACGTATTTGGGGCTGCTCGCCGCCTTCTTGCTTGCCTTCACCTATGCCGCCTATTTCGTGGTGACCTGGCGCGCGCCCACCCATGAAGCGCTGTGGCAGGAAAACCGCGTGCCCAGCCTGACCGTGTTCGATGAAAACGGCGCGACCCTCGCCATTCGCGGCGCGTTCTACGGCGAGGTGCTGGGCCTCGACGAGCTGCCCGTGCACGTGGCGCAAGCCTTTCTCGCCATCGAGGACCGCCGGTTCTATCAGCATGGCGGGATCGACCCCTGGGGCCTAGCCCGTGCCATGTTCGTGAACGTGCGCCGGGGAAGCGTGGTGCAAGGGGGCAGCACCATTACCCAGCAGGTGGCGAAGAACTTGTTCCTGACGCCGGACCGCACGCTGCGGCGCAAGCTGCATGAGTTTATCCTTGCGGTGTGGCTTGAGCGGCACCTCGCCAAGGATGAGATCCTTACGCTTTACATGAACCGCATCTATCTCGGCGCAGGCACCTATGGCATCGACGCGGCGGCGCGGTTTTATTTCGGCAAGTCGGCGCGCGACTTGAGCCTTGCCGAAGCGGCGATGCTCGCAGGCCTTCCCAAGGCGCCGTCGCGCTATGCGCCGACGACCGACCTTGCACAAGCCCAGGCGCGCGCAAGCCTCGTGCTCGCCAACATGGTGCGGCAGGGCTTTATCAGCGAAGACGACGCGCGCGCGGCGCTCGAAGCCCCCGCCGAGCCCATCGCGTTTGAAAACACCGACGGCCAGCAATACTTCGTCGATTTCGTCAGTGGGGAGATCTACGAGCTCATCGGCGCCACCGACCGCAACTTGCTCGTCACCACCACCCTCGACCGGCACATGCAGGCGGTGGCCGAGGACCGGCTGGCCTTCCACATGGACCGGGACGGCGGCACCTTCGCCGCAAGCCAGGCCGCGCTGATCACCCTTG
Organism: Alphaproteobacteria bacterium; assembly: GCA_028280665.1. Classification (GTDB taxonomy): domain Bacteria; phylum Pseudomonadota; class Alphaproteobacteria; order JAJFIK01; family JAJFIK01; genus JAJFIK01. Next base: position 162 of record JANQLJ010000088.1, on the reverse strand, counting down.
CGCCGGACGGCGCGATCCGCGCCATGGTGGGCGGCCGCGACTATGCGGACACCCAGTTCAACCGCGCGGTCCAGGCCCAGCGCCAGCCCGGGTCCGCGTTCAAGCCGTTCGTTTACCTGACGGCGCTTGAAAACGGCTATGGCCCCGCGACCATCATGATCG
>JANQLJ010000060.1 GCA_028280665.1 Alphaproteobacteria bacterium | reverse complement strand
CTCTGGTACTCGCCGCACCGGCTTTTGCGGACCCGGGCGGCTTTATCAATGACAGGGCATATTTCGAAGGCACCGTGGGCTACACCCTCGGCACCGACGTCGAAGTCGCCGGCACGGATCTTCCGATGGAAGGCGGTTACTTTTTCGGCGGTGCGATCGGCTACGCGCTACCTCAAGGTGTCTCTGTCGAAGGCGAAGTCACTTACAACAGCCGTGACTTTGAAACGGTTTCCGCCTCGGTTGACGCGCTTGCGGTGATGGCGAATGTGCTGATGGATTTCACCGTTGAAGGGCGCACCGGTGGCTATATCGGCGGTGGCATCGGCGCCGTCAGTGTTGAGGTTGGCACTGGCGGAGGGTCGATCAATGAGTGGGCCTTTGGCTATCAGGCCATGGCCGGTCTTACCCGCCAGGCCTCCGAGAATGCGGTGGTTTTTCTTGAGTACCGGTATCAAGGTGCCAACGAAGTTAAGAACGCTAGCACCAGGGCCAACTACGACAGCCACACCATTGGCGTCGGCGTACGGTTTGGCATGTAACAAGTTGCGTACATCCGTAGATTAATCCGGCCCCGGGGGTGCAAATCCCCGGGGCTCTTTTGTTGGTCACAATCCGGTCATCCCGCTAGGGTCGGGTGAACGAGTCGACAAGGCCGCCCCTGATGATCGAAGTCCGAGACCTTTCCTTCGAATACCCCACCGCCCGCGCGCTCGACCATGTGTCCTTCACGGTGGAAGAGGGCGCCATCGCCGCGCTCGTGGGGCCCAATGGGGCCGGCAAGACGACGCTTCTGCGTAACCTGGCGGCTTTGGAACGGCCTTATTCAGGCACCGCCCTCGTGGACGGCATCGACGTGCGCGATCGCCCCCGCGCGGTGCATAAAAAACTTGGTTTCCTGCAGGACTTTTTTGGCCTTTATGACGACCTCACCGTCATCCAGTGCCTTACTTATGCGGCCATGGCGAACGGCCTGCGGGGCCGCGCCGTTCAAGAGGCGGTGAACAAGACCCTCGACCGGATCGACCTGCGCGCTCATAAGGAAAAGCTCGCCAAGCAATTGAGCCGCGGGATGCGCCAGCGTCTCGCCATTGGCCAGGCCATCGTGCACGAGCCCAAGGTGCTGCTTCTGGACGAGCCCGCATCCGGCCTCGACCCCGATGCGCGGCGCGATCTTTCGGCCTTGCTGCGCGAACTGCAAGGCCAAGGGATTACGCAGATTGTTTCTTCGCACATCCTTGCGGAGCTTGAGGACTACTCCACCGAGATGATCATCATGGAAGACGGCCGCGTGAAGAGCCAGCAAGGTGTCGAGGAAGGCCCGGCGGCGACCGTTTTCACCATCGAGCTGGCGAGCGCCAATGACGGCCTTGGCAAATGGCTCGGTGCGCGGGCGGGGATCACGGTTCATCAGGCGGACGGGGCCCGCGCCATGGTCTCGCTTGAGGGCGACGCGGGCGCGCGGGCGCAGCTTCTCAAGGACCTCGTTGGCGCGGGCTTTGAGGTCGCGGGGATCAGCGAGACTAAACGCTCTCTCGCCGATGCCTATTTCGAGGAAGTCAGCCGGGGAGACCGCTCATGAACCCCGAGCTGCAGCGGAACCTCTGGCTCGAGTTGAGCCCCATGCGCCTTATCATGATGCCGGTGGTGATCGGGCTCATCTTCGCCGCCGTGTGGACCACGTGGGGCTTTGGCGCGGAGACCGAAGGTCAGCTCGGCGCCATCGCCGGCATAGCCAGCTATATTTATTTCTTCATTGTC
>JANQLJ010000033.1 GCA_028280665.1 Alphaproteobacteria bacterium | reverse complement strand
AACGCATCGCAATCGAGATGAGCAATGGTGAGCGCCTGCAGCTCCTTACGGGCCAGTAGCCGGTGACTTCCGCACGCAGAGCACGCGGGTCCGGGGCCATCGGCCCAGGTAAAACAATCCCGGCAGAGCGCCGCGCTCATGGGCTCTGCTCCGGCCATAGCCACGCCGCGCCGCGCACGCCGCTCGCATCGCCATGGAGGTTGGGAACAACCTTGACGTCCACGCGGTCGGAAAAGACGTAAGAGGGCAAACAAGCGGGCAAAAGATCATAAAGGGCGGAGATGTTTGAAACTCCGCCACCCAGGACGACGATGCCCGGATCGACGATGTTGATGACGGTCGCGAGGCTCCGCGCCACGCGGTCGGTGAGCCGCGTCAAGGTCGCGCGCGCGTCCCGGTCGCCTTCGCTTGAAAGGGCGGCAATCTCTTGTGCGCTGAGCGTGGCGCCCGTTGCTTGCCGGTAATCTTCCGCAACGCCGGGGCCCGAGACCCAGGTCTCGATACATCCCCGTTTGCCGCAGAAGCACTCGCGCGCCCCCCGAAGCTCATCTTCATCCGGCCAGGGCAGGGGGTTGTGGCCCCATTCCCCGGCAATGGCGTGAGACCCGGTCAGCACTTCTCCGCCGATGACAATGCCGCCGCCGACGCCGGTCCCCAGGATCACGCCGAAGACGACGCGATGATCCTTTCCCGCGCCATCGGCGGCTTCGGAAAGGGCAAAGCAATTGGCATCGTTGGCAAGACGCACCTCGCGCCCGAGCCGCTTTGAAAGGTCCCGGTCCAGGGGCTTGCCGTTGAGCCAGGTTGAATTTGCGTTCTTGAGAAGCCCGGTGGCGGGCGAAATCGCCCCGGGGGTCGCCACGCCCACGGTCGCTTGGCCGCCTGCTTCCGCCTCAAGCTCCGCAACGATGCCGGAAATGCAGTCAAGGGTCGCGTCATAATCACCGCGCGGGGTGGGCAGGCGACGCCGCGCAAGCTCCCTACCATCAGGGCCAAGGGCGATGCCTTCGGTTTTAGTGCCGCCGAGATCGATGCCAATACGCATGGGGCCACCTTACCCCAGAAGCGCCTTGCGGATCAGGGGTTCGGCCTCGGGCCATTCATCGACGCGGTGAAGCGCCGCCGGCGCCTTGGGGATCAGCGGGCGCAGCCGCGGGTCGGCCACAAAATGAATGGCTTGAGCGCGGGTTACCGCTTCGAGCACCGAATCGATGTTGTGCGGAATATCGTCCACAAAGACGACCGGGCTCTTATGTCCGGCGGCGAGGGCGCTAGCGGCCAATCCCTTGGCGCCTTGGTTGGCAATGACCGGGTAGGGCATCCCGCCCCGTTCGAGGGCTTTGGCACGGGCGTCCCGTTGTGGCGGCGGAGTGTTGGTCAGGACCACGATCTCAGCATGATCCGCAAGCGAGGCAAGCGCCTCGGCGGCTCCGGGCACGGGCTCAAGCTCATGAAGCCGGGTGGCGAAGAAGCCGGAGAGCAGCTCGCCCACCTGGTCGCGCGAGGCCGGCGCACCCGATTCGGAGTGTTTGATGTTCCCAAAGAGCGCGAAGCTGACAAGGTCCAGATGAAAGCCTTCCGCTTCGAGGTGGCGCTCAAGGCCCTTCACGAACTGAAAAAGCACCTCGTCGGCGTCGCAAAGCAAAAGCGGACGGTTCGAATCGAGATCAAGCGATTCGATCTGCATGCGAATCGATTCGTTCAGTTCACTCACCGAATCGCCGTTCCTTCGTCTTGCGTGAGCAGCCGTGCGGCGCGGGTGGGCAGTGTGGGGTCGATCCCTTGCGATTCGCAAAAGGCAATCAATAGGTCCTCGTGCCGGACCAGAAAATCAAGAACACCGGCCTGAAAGGCGGGCGTTGCCGCGGCGGCGCGCATTTCCTCGGCGGTGAGCCCCGTTTGCGTCAGCAGCGTGCGCAAGGCGCGATCGTCGCCCGCGATATAGGCGAGCGCGTTCAGCGCAAGGATTTCAGCCGATTCCCGATTCATGCCGTTTCCGCTGCAGAAGGAAGCGTTTGCGCCATCTTAGCCGCAACAATTGATTAAGGATATTGCGGTCAAAATGCCCGGTAATTGGCGGGCATCCTTGCCCACCGCTGGCGCGCCCGAAGAGGAGATCTGCGTGCACGCAGAACAAAAAGCCACCATGCCAAAGATGGTCCTGATCGTTGAGGATAACGAGCTCAATATGAAGCTCTTCCGCGATCTGCTTGAAGCCCATGGCTATGCCACGCTTCAGACCCGCGATGGCTTGGAAGCGCTCGACCTTGCGCGCAAGCACCGGCCCGATCTGATTCTCATGGACATTCAGTTGCCGGAGGTCTCGGGGCTTGAGATCACCAAGTGGCTCAAAGACGATGAGGAGCTGTGTTCGATTCCCGTCATCGCGGTGACCGCCTTTGCCATGAAAGGCGATGAGGAAAAAATCCGCGAGGGGGGATGCGAGGCTTACATTGCAAAGCCGATCTCGGTGACGGACTTTGTTGACATGATAAAGCGCTTTATTGGCCGGGACGCGGCGGAGGCGTAGATCATGAGCGCGCGGGTCCTGGTCGTCGATGACATCAAAGCAAACCTGAAGCTGTTGGAAGCGAAGCTGCAGGCGGAATACTACGAGGTTCTGACCGCCGATAACGGTGAAGAGGCCTTGCGCGTCATTGGCGAGGCGTCGCCGGACATTGTGTTGCTCGACATCATGATGCCCGGCATGGATGGCTTTGAGGTTTGCCAGCGCATCCGCGGTGATAAGCAGACCGCTCATATCCCGGTGGTCATGGTGACCGCGCTCGACCAGAACGAGGACCGGGTAAAGGGCCTTGAATCGGGCGCTGACGATTTTCTTACAAAGCCCATCAACGACACCGCCC
>JANQLJ010000026.1 GCA_028280665.1 Alphaproteobacteria bacterium | reverse complement strand
GCGAGCTCGACCAATCAATCCCATCGCGGTTTCTCGAAACACACCAATCGGCTTGCCATCAGCGTCGTGAAGTATTGCGCCGCCTTCGCGCACGCCCTTCACGGCATGCACCCGTAGCTCAGCTGGATAGAGCGCTGCCCTCCGAAGGCAGAGGCCAGAGGTTCGAATCCTCTCGGGTGCGCCATTCCTGTGCAAACCCCAGTAACGGTTCATGTTGGCTGTCCTCGGTGCTTCCGCCGGCGGTCAGTGAATGCTAGTGATAAGTGGAGGCGGCAAGTGCACGAGAGGGGTCCCATGAAACTCGCAACAAAGATGAGCCTGGTTTGCGCTTTGGCGGCTTTCGCCTTTGGCCCCGCCCCAGTCATGGCGCAAGAGGAAGCACAAGGAGAGGTCCAAGAAGAAGCGCAAGGGGAAGCCCAAAGGGAAGCCCAAGCGGAGCGGCCGAACATTCTTGTGGTGCTCATTGACGATGCGGCGTTCATGGACCTTGAACCTTACGGCGGCGAGGCGCGCACGCCGCACATCAATGCGCTGTCCGCGCGCGGCACCATGTTCACCCAGTTTCGCGCCTCGCCCCTTTGCTCGCCCACCCGCGCCATGCTGCTCACGGGTCTCGACAATCACCAGACGGGCCTTGCCACCATTGAAGAGGTGATCCCGCCGGAGCTTGTGGGCCAGCCCGGCTATTCCATGCATCTGGAGCCGGGCGTTACCACCATTGCCACGCGGCTGAGCGGGGCAGGCTACCGCACCTATATGACCGGCAAATGGCACCTCGGCCATGGCGGGAATAATCTGCCTGCGGATCATGGCTTCGACCGGTCGTTCATTCTCGATGCCTCGGGGGCGGACAATTGGGAAGACAAGACCTTCATGCCGTTTTACAGCGAGGCGGACTGGTTCGAGGACCGCGAAGAGGCGTCTCTCCCTGAGGATTTTTATTCCTCGCGGTTTCTGGTGGACCGGATGATCGGTTACTTGGAAGAAGACAGCGCGCGCGACGAGCCGTTTTTTGCTTATATCGGCTTTCTCGCCATTCACATTCCCATTCAGGCGCCGCGCGAATATACCGACCGCTATGACGGTACGTACACAGAAGGGTGGGAGGCATTGCGCCTTGCGCGGTGGGAGCGGGCGCAAGCGCTGGGGCTTCTGCCTGCGGGCGCGCCGCTCGAGCCCTTTCCCGACACGGTGCGGGCGTGGGACAGCCTGACGGACGATGAGCGGGCGCTTTACGCACGCAGCATGGCGGTCAACGCCGGCATGCTCGAGGCGATGGATGCGCATCTGGGCCGGCTCTTTGCCTATCTGGAAGAAACGGGCGAGCTTGAAAACACCATCGTCGTCGTCGCTTCCGACAATGGGCCTGAGTACAACCATCCGGGGGGCGAGCCCGGGTTCGGCATTTTCATGGCGCGCAACGGTTATACGTGGGAGCTTGAGAACCTGGGCGAGCGCGGCAGCATGGCCTTTATCGGAACCGAATGGGCGCTCGCCGCGTCGTCGCCCTTTTCTCATTTCAAGTTTCACACCACCGAAGGGGGCGTGCGCGTGCCCTTCATCATCGGGGGCCCGGGAATAAGTGAAGGCGCGATGACCCACGCGCGCGGCTTTATGCCCGATGTGGCGCCCACCTTGCTCGATCTTGCGGGCGTTCCTTATGACGCGGACGAGTTTTTTGGCCGCAGCCTGGGCGGCGTGGTGCGCGGCGACGCGGGCGAGGCCTATGGCCCCGAGGATGCCATAGGCATGGAAGTTGCGGGCAACGCCGCGCTTTACCGCGGGGACTGGAAGCTCGTGCGCAATTACCGGCCCTGGGGCACCGGGGAATGGCAGCTTTTCAATCTCGCGACTGACCCCGGCGAGACGGCGGATGTGTTCGGCGCTTATCCTGAAATCGCGGCGTCAATGCTGGCGGCCTATGATGCGTATGCGGAGGATGTGGGCGTCTTGCCGCTGCCCCCGGGCTATCACCCCAACGATCAGTTACGGGTCAACACGCGGGCGCGGAACCTTCAGCGGCTTGGGCCCTTGCTGATGGCGGCGGCGCTGGGGCTGCTGCTCCTTGCCGCGGCGGCGGTCTTCATGTGGCGGCGGCGGTGATTGGTACGGGCCAGCTTGAGCGACGGAGCAGGAAATGGGATCGGAGGCCGACAGGTTAGTGAGGTCCTACAGGCGGGCGGCGGACCGCGCCATGCTGATCGCGGCGCTTCCGGGCGTCGCGCTTTTGATCTTTGTTCTCTATAGGCTTTTCGTTTCATCGGAGGGGTTTCCATCGCTGCTTGGTATTCTTGGGGGCGCGGTGGGGATCCTCTTGGCATCGGCCATAATCGGATTTGTGCCTTATCATTTATTCGCCCGCATATTTCTCGGGCGAACCTATGCCGATCTTGAGGATCTTATCGTCGGCACGAACAGCGAAATGACCGGCGCGGTGATCAAGGAAACCTATCAATTCCAAACCCATGGCGACCCGGCGCTTGAGGCGGTGATGCATGAGTTCATCGGCTTCAAGCGGCGCTGGGAACTGATTTTGTGGTTCGTCGGTCTGATCGTTGTGGGCGGAGCGATTACGGCTCTCTATGCGATGTTCAATTAGCGGGCGGTGAGTTTAGGGCCCGCAACCGGCACCAAGATATCCCTGTTAGTCCCGCGGGTTACGCTATAGCCCAGTATTCCGGGGCAAATTCGCGCCCTCAGAAAAAACGAGACTCAGTTCAAAGCGCCGCATAGACTCGCGCCGTCGAGTTGAGAGGGAGGACGGCGTCATGACAATCGCGCGGTGCTTACTGTTAGTTTCAACTTGCGTACTCGCGACATCCTTCGCCGCACCGGATGGCGCCCGCGCCCAAACCGGCTACGGCACGATCCTTTTTGAAAACAACACATCGATAACAATCGATTTCTACGCAAGAGGCGAGTTCGCATGCCGCGCGCTTTCTCATGGTCATTGCCAGGCCATGGTGCGGGCGGGCAACGGCATTTCGGTCGGCTGGTCCGGCGGCGGGCAATCGGACATGAGCGGCATCGTCAACTTGGCGTCCGGGGAAACCGTTACCGTGCCGCTTTACGAAGAATATGTGGATTAGGATACGGCCATGAAACACTATATGGCCGGATTGCGCCGCATGTTCGATATTTACGGCCGGTCGAGCCGCGCCGAGTTTTGGCTTTTCCTGTTGTTCTTTTTGATCATCGGCATTGCGGTGAGAGTGGGCGAGGCTGCCCTGGGGCTCGACGTCGTAACGCGGGACAGTATCGGTTATGGACGCTATGTGGAAAGACACGCGCCGGGCATTATCTCCTGGGTCATTCTCTTTCCCCATATCATCGCGGGGGTTGCGCTTCAGTTCCGGCGGCTTCACGACATCAACCGCACAGCAAGATGGTTTCTGCTCTACATCCTTCCGCCCATCGGCGCGATTACGCACTTCGTGTTTATGCTTTGGCCGGGAACCAAGGGCGACAATACATACGGGCCCGTGCCGGACATTAACGAGCTGGGCTCGGGCGGTCTTCCCGCCTTCAAAAGACCCGGCCGAGGTATGCAGATCTTTCAGATCTCGCTCATGGTGCTTGTCTTGGCGGTCATTGCGATCGGCGTCTCCTACGGGGGCGTGGGGCCGAGCTACTGACGCCGCACCGGCGTTTGAGTTAAGGGTTACCCGCGGGCCAGGCTTGTTTCGCCGTGAACATGCCTGTATGGGAAACGCCTTTGGAACCAGGCAGGCGGCAAGGCCCTTTGAAACTCGGTTTTAAACACCGCAACGTGATGGCGAACCTCTGGGGGCGCTTCTCCCCGCGCTGGCAGGCGCGGCTGCGCCCCACTGCGCGTTATCTCGACATGCTGCTGGTGGATCACGGATTTATTCGCGCCATCTATCTCAACCTGCATCCGCTTTCGGACACGAAACAGATGTGGCGTTCGGCGCAGCCCTCGCCGCGGGCGATCAAGAAGCTCGCCGCGCGCGGCATCAAGACCATCATCAATTTGCGCGGCGCGCGCGATTGCGGGTCTTATCACCTTGAAGAAGCGGCCTGCCGCGAACACGGGATCGCGCTTGTGAACTTTCCCGTCTCCTCCCGCGACACGCCCAAGGTGGAATGGCTCACGGGCGCGCGGGACATCTTTACCGAGATCGAATACCCCGCGCTTCTTCACTGCAAATCGGGCGCCGACCGGGCGGGGCTGATCGCCACGCTTTATCTTTTTGTGCACGAAGGCCGCCCGCTCGATGAAGCCATGGGCCAGCTTTCGCTGCGCTACGGCCACGTCAAACAAGCCAAGACCGGGCTCATCGATTGGTTCTTTGAGGGCTACAAAAAACGTAACGCGGAAAAGCCCATAGGCTTTTATGAATGGGTCGCCACCGAATACGACCGCGAGGCCATGAAGGAAGAGTTCATGGCAAAGGGCTGGGCGAGCCTTCTGGTGGACACCATCCTCCGCCGCGAGTAGGGCTAGCCTTCCGCGGTTTTGTCCGTAGGCTGATCGCTATCGTCGCGGAATTGCAGTTTCGCGAGCTTGGCATAAAGCCCGCCCTTGGCGAGCAGCGTCTCGTGGGTGCCTTCCTCGACCACGCGGCCCGCTTCCAGAACGCAGATGCGGTCGGCCTTACGCACGGTGGCAAGCCGGTGCGCGATGGCGATGGTGGTGCGGCCCTTGGCCATGTCCTCAAGGGCGCTCTGGACCAGCCGTTCGGATTCCGCGTCAAGCGCGCTGGTAGCTTCGTCCAGCAAGAGGATCGGCGCGTCCTTCAAAATGGCGCGGGCGAGCGAGATGCGCTGGCGCTCGCCGCCCGAAAGCTTGAGCCCCCGGTCGCCCACCACCGTGTCATAGCCATCGGGCAGCGCCGCGATGAAGTCATGCGCGGCGGCGGCCTTGGCGGCGGTGGCGATCTCCTCCTCCGTGGCGGCAAGATTGCCGAAGGCGATGTTGGCGCGGACCGTATCGTTGAACAAAATCGCGTCCTGACTCACAAGGCCAATGGCGCCGCGCAAGGAGCCGAGCGTCACGTCCCGCACGTCCTGGCCGTCGATGCGCACCGCGCCGTTGTTCACGTCAAAAAGCCTGGGGATCAAGTTAAAGACCGTGGATTTGCCCGCCCCCGAGCGGCCCACCAGCGCCACCATCTTCCCGCCCGGAACGTCGAGATTGAACTGATCGAGCGCGCGTGCGCCGTCACCATAGCCAAAGCTCACATCCGCAAATGCAATGCCCGCGCCTTCGAGATCGAGCGGTTTTGCGTGCGCGGCGTCAACGATTTGCGGCGGCTCGTCGAGCAGATCGAAAATGCGCTGAATGGCGGCGAGCGCTTCCTGCAGCGCCGCGTTGAGCTTGCCGATGGACCGCACGGGCTGCGAGGCCATCAACAGCGCGGTAATAAATGCCACCAGTTTGTCCACGGACGAGATGTCGGTCATGGCGCGGTAGCCCGCGAACACCACGACGCCCGCGATGGCAAGCCCGCCAAGAAACTCAAGCAAAGGGTCGAGCCGCGATTTGGCTTCGATGGCCTTGAGGCGCAGCTTGTAATTCCGCTCAAAGCTTTCCTTGGCGCGCGCGGCCTCGTAGCCTTCCAGGCCATAGGTCTTGACCATGCGCGTGCCCGCAAGGCTTTCGCCCAGAAGCGCAGTCATGTCGCCCATATTCGCTTGGGTGCGTTTGGAAACCTGGCGCAAACGGCGGCCGATCTCCCATATGGGAATGGCGGCGAGGGGATAGACCACCAGCACGATAAGCGAGAGCAGCGGATCGAGATAGATCAGCACCCCGATGAGCACAAGAATGGTAAGAAAGTCGCGCGCCGCCGCGGTGATCGCGGTGGAAAGGCCGTGGCGGATCTGATTGACATCGTTGGTGAAGCGCGAGATGAGGGTGCCCGACGCCTCGCGCGTGAGGCGCTTTAAGTCCGCGCGCAGCAAATGGTCGAACATGGCGAACTGGAAATTCGCAATCACCCGCGCGACGACGGATTCAAGCGTCACCGCCTGGCCGTAAAGGGCGAGCGCGCGGATCGTCATGAGGCCGACGACGACCACCGGGATCACATAGATGACGCGCGGGTCCTGCTCGCGCAGCATGGCGAACAGGCGCTCGACCACCAGCGGAATGGCGCCGGTGGAAAGCGACACGGCAACCATCAAGGCGGCGGTGATCGCGAGCAGCCGCCAATAGGGAAACACCCAGTCGCGTAAAAAGCGCCCGGTAAGCTCGCGCGTCGAGGTGTCGAACTCGAGCCGGCTCGGCTCTTTTTTTTCTTTTGGGGCGATCTCCGCAGGCAAGGGCGCGCTCCTTGAGGTCACACCCGCGGGAGACTAGGGGTTTGGCGCGCCTGCGCCAAGCCCTTGCGTTTCTTTATGGTTTCGGCCTACTCAGCACCCACCAGATAGCGCTCGAGGAACAGCGCCACCGCCTGGTACTGAAAGTCCCGGTTCGATTTCTTGCGGAAGCCGTGGCCTTCGTCGGTAGCGAGCAGGTACCAGGCGTCCGAACCGTTGGCGCGCACCGCCGCCAGCATCTGTTCGGCTTCGCTCGCGGGCACGCGCGGATCATTAAGCCCCTGGATAATAAAGAGCGGGCTGGCGATCCGGTCCGCATGATTGGCGGGCGAGATGGATTCAAGAAACGCGCGCATTTCCGGGTCGCGCTCGTCGCCATATTCCGGGCGGCGTAAATCGCGGCGGTAACCTTCGGTGTTCTCAAGGAAGGTGACGAAGTTGGAAATGCCAACAACGTCAACGCCGCCCACCAGCCGGTCGTCATAGTGAACGAGCGAGCCGAGCACCATATAGCCCCCATAAGACCCGCCATAGACCATGACCCGGTCCGCGTCGAGGTCACTTTGCGTTTCGATCCAGTCGAGCAGCGCGCCGATGTCGCGTACGGAGTTCTCGCGGTTATAGCCGTTATCGAGACCCACATAAGTCGTTCCGTAACCGGACGACCCGCGCACGTTGGGTGCGATCACGGCAATGCCAAGCTCATTGAGCCAGAACTGAATGTTTGAGGAAAAACGCGGGCGGTACTGGCTTTCGGGGCCCCCATGAATCACCACCAGCACCGGGTGCGGGCCGTCGCCCGCGGGGCGGTAAACGAAGGCAGGAACCGTGAGCCCGTCGAAACTTTCAAACTCCACCAGCTCCGCATCACGGAAGCTCGACGGGTCAAGCCCGCCGACCTCGCCGCTGGTCCATTGGGTCAGCGCGCCGGTGCGGGTGTGAAACGACCGGGCGTTGTCGGGGCCGGTGGCCGCATCGATGGTGAGGCCCACCTGCGTGCCCGCCTCGTCATAAGTAAGCCCCGAAATTACGCCGGTGGGCACATCAGGGGTCAGCCGCGTTGCGCCGGTCGCGGTGTCGATGATGCGCACCTGCGACAGCCCGCCCGCGTTCACGGATATGACCGCGCGCCGTCCGTCCGGCGAGATGTCGAAGCTCTCCACGTCCCAGTCGATGTCGCCGGTCAGCATGGTCTTCTCGCCGGTGGCAATCTCGTAGCGCACCAGATTAAAGAACTCGCTGCCTTCGTTGCTGGAGTAATAAACAAGCGCGCCGTCGGGTGAGAACGCGGCGTCATCATAGGCGATGGTCACGTCGCTCGCGTTGACCGGGGTGGCTTCGCCCGTCGCGAGATTGAGCAGCGCCAGCTCGCCTTCGCTGATGGAGACATACTTTTGAATAAGCGCCAGCGTGCCGTCGGCGTTGACATCGTTCGGAAACCAAGCGCCGTCGCCTTCATAGACAATGCGGCGGGTCAGAGGATCGTCCGGGTTGACCACCTCGATCCCGTAATTGCCTGTGTCGCCCAGGGGCCGCGTCCACACCATGGTACCGCCG
>JANQLJ010000005.1 GCA_028280665.1 Alphaproteobacteria bacterium | reverse complement strand
CGCGGCGGATACCACCAGCATCTACCCGGCCGAGGCCTTCGATCTGCCCAAAGTCGGTTACGTGCGCAACGTGGCGGCGGAAGGGCTTTTGAGCCTTGGGCCCACGCTCATTATTGCCAATGGCGATGCGGGCCCGCCCGCGACCCTTGAGCAGATTGAAAGCGTCGGCGTCCCGGTGCTGCGCCTCGGCGATGACAATAGCGTCGATACCATCGGCTGGAAGATCCGCACCATCGGCGCCGCGCTGTCATTGGGCGAGGCGGCCGAGGCGCTCGCCAGCGATGTGGAGGCGCGGATTGATGCCGCAACCGTTCAGCCTGCGGACGATGCTACCCGCGTGCCCGTCATGTTCGTTCTCAACGCAGGCAGCGGCGCGCCCATGGGGGCAGGCCGCGGCACCCGCGCGGACACGCTGATCACGCTTGCGGGCGGGCACAACGTCTTCTCCGGCTTTGAAGGCTACCGTCCGCTGTCGCCGGAAGCTGCTGTCGCCGCCGCGCCGGAAGCCATCATCATGATGAACCATACGTTCGAGACGCTTGGTGGCCTCGCGGGCGTGCGCGGCCACCCGGCCCTCAGGCTAACGCCCGCCGCGCAAGAGGGGCGCATTATCGCCATGGACGGGCTCTTGCTTCTCGGCTTTGGCCCGCGCACGCCGGATGCCATCGAAGCGGTGCGCGAGGGCCTGCAGGCGCCACCCATGATAAACTGAACGCAGGTGTCCATGGTCACCGACACGCTTCCCGCACCCGTCAATCCCATCGAAGCCGCCGAGATACGGCGCAAGTTCTGGCTGCAGGGGCTGGTGGGGCTTTTGGGCTTTACCGCGCTTGCCTGCATTTGCATCGGCCCCGTTGCGGTCTCGCCGCTCCAGGTTCTTGAGATTTTTGCGGGCGCGGTGGGGCTCTCGCTTGGTGTGGAGGTTGAGCCCTATAAGGAAGCGATCATCCTCGGCATTCGCCTGCCGCGTACAGTGCTTGCGCTCGCCTCGGGCGCGGCGCTGGGCGTTGCCGGGGCGGTGCTGCAAGGGCTCTTCCGCAACCCGCTGGCTGATCCCGGCCTGATCGGGATTTCCTCCGGCGCGGCGCTCGCTGCCGTCATCACCATAGTGCTGGGGGCGGCGTTTGTCCCCGCACTCATGGCGCTTCTTGGCGCCTATGCCCTGCCGCTTGCCGCGTTTCTTGGCAGCGTCGCCGCAACGCTTCTCGTCTTGCGTATCGGCAGCATCGGCGGCCGGGTTCAGGTTGTCATCGTTCTTCTTGCCGGGATTGCCATCAACGCCCTTGCCGCCGCCGGCATTGGCTATATGACGTTTCTGAGTAACGACCAGCAACTCCGTGAGCTGACGTTTTGGACGCTGGGGAGTTTCGCAAGCGCCACCTGGCCCACGGTGATCCCGGCCCTTCTTGCCATGGGGCTCGCGCTATTTTTCCTCTTGCGCCTGACCAAGGAACTCAACGCGCTTCTTTTGGGTGAGGCCGAGGCCTATCACCTGGGAGTCAACGTTCAGAAGCTAAAGCTCACCGCGGTACTCGCTTCGGCCCTTGCGGTGGGGGCGGGGGTGGCGCTCACCGGCGTCATTGCCTTTATCGGCCTTGTGGTGCCCCATCTCGTCCGTATGCTGATCGGGCCCGATCACCGGTACCTTCTGCCGGGCTCGCTGCTTCTTGGCGCGGCGCTTTTGACGGGTACGGACCTTCTCGCGCGCATGGTGGTGATCCCTGCTGAGCTGCCCATCGGCATCGTCACCAGCGCCGTAGGCGCGCCGTTCTTCATCTGGCTTTTGATGCGCAAGTCCGGCTACGGGTTTGGGGCGGCGTGATGCTGGAACTCAAAGACATTCAATTTCAGGCGGGCGGCAAGACATTGCTTGCCCTCGATCATCTCGGCATCGAGCCCGGCTTTGTCACCGCGATTATCGGCCCCAACGGCGCGGGCAAATCGACGGCGCTCAAGCTGCTGTCGGGCGAGCACCGCCCCACGGGCGGCGAGGCGTTTCTTGACGGCGCGCCGCTTGCGGGTCTTGGCGCGGGCGTACTGGCCCAGCGCCGCGCGGTGGTCACACAAAGCGCGTCGCTCAATTTCGACTTCATGGTTTGGGAAGTGGCGGCATTGGGGCGCCAGCCGCTCGCGCCGGTTTCCTCGGCGGAGAAAGACCGTGCGGCCGTTGCCGAAGCGCTCCGCATGGTGGATTGCCTGGCGCTCGCCGAGAGGCGCTATCTCACCCTTTCGGGTGGCGAGCGCCAGCGGGTTCACTTTGCCCGCGCCCTTGCCCAGGTGCTTGACCCACCGCCGGGCGCGGACGCGCAGTACTTGCTTCTGGACGAGCCCACGTCGGCCCTCGATCTCAAGTATCAAATCGACTGTCTTGAAATCGCCCGCGACTTTGCAAGAAACAGCAACGGCGTTGCAGTCATCTTGCATGATCTCAATCTCGCCAAGGAATTCGCCGATCAGATCTATCTTCTGGGCGCCGGGCGCCTCGTCGCCAAAGGGCCGCCGGATACAGTTCTGGTGGCAAAGCACATACAGCCCACCTACGACCTGACCGATGAGCGCATGGCGTTCGCCCTCTCAGGTCTTACCGGTCTTGCCGAAACCGCCACTGCTCCGCCCCTGCCAAGTAAGCCGGTTCAAGCCGCTGAGTGAGGGTTCCCAGTATCCTCAGGTCCTAGGTCCTGGTAATTTTCCGTATAAATATCAATAGGTTAAACAGGCTGCGTGACCTAGGTCGTCCCATCGTGCGTGTGCTGCGTTTGCCTGATATAACAAGGCGGGTTGCGTGATCAGTTTCAATTCTTGGAGGTAAACCAAAAACGACCCTTGTTCCGGACGCGGGAGGGATTGATCCGATGTCTGATCAATGGATTTTCAAAAGCGAGACCTATGACAACTGCAATTGCGCTGTGAACTGCGGTTGTCAGTTCAACTTGCCTAGTACTCACGGGTATTGCCAGTCGGCCTTTGTCGGCGAAATTGTCGATGGTCACTTCAACGAAACGCCGCTTAAAGGGCTCAATTGGGCGGCACTTTACAAATGGCCCGGCGAAATCGCAGATGGAAAAGGGCGGCGGCAAATCGTCATTGACGAACGCGCGGACGACGCCCAGCGCAAGGCGCTCGAAACCATTATCTCGGGCGAGGCGTGCAAGCCTTTGAGCAATCTCTTTGCGGTTTTTGCATCGACCTGCACGGACTTTGCTAAGACGCTGTTCTTACCCATCGATCTTGAGGCGGACCTTGAGGGCAGAACCGCGAAGGTGGACATACCGGGTGTCATGAAGAGCAAAGCCGGCCCCATCATCAATGAGTTTAACAACGAGCCTTTCCACATCGCGATTGCGCGGTCGAAGGGTAGTTTTGAATTCACCTATGCGGAAATCGGGCTTGGGACGACCACGGTCACGGGTGACATCGAAATGGCATACGAAGACTCCTGGGCTCACTTCTGCATCCATCACTTCGATCAGGATGGGCTGGTGCGCAAGCGGCCACGCATTACCGCGTGGCTCACGTCTTGACCGGGTGATGCCCGCCATGGCCTTGGAAAGCATCCTAAGGCGCGACAAGGCAATCGTTCTCAGCGCTCTTGCCGTCATCATTCTTCTTGCCTGGGCCTATCTTCTGGCCGGTGCCGGCATGGGCATGTCGGCTTTTGAGATGACAGAGATGGCGGGGATGACGGGCGGAGGCGGCGCCATGTCCATGATGATGGCGCCCGCCGCGTGGGATGCGGGTTACGCCATACTTATGTTTTTCATGTGGTGGATCATGATGGTTGCCATGATGCTTCCCTCCGCGGCACCCATGGTGCTGCTCTTCGCAGCCGCCAACCGCAAGCAGAAAGAAGCGGGCAACCCTTTCATCCCTACATCGCTTTTTGCGTCGGCCTATTTGGTGGCCTGGGCGGGCTTTAGCGTCATCGCCGTGGGCCTGCAATGGGGATTTGAAAGGACGGCGCTGCTTTCGCCCATGATGGCGAGCGCGAACGTCATATTCGGGGCAAGCCTGCTCATCGCCGCCGGGTTCTATCAGCTCACGCCGCTGAAGCAGGCCTGCCTCAGGTATTGTCAGTCCCCGCTTCAGTTCGTTCTTGCCCGCTGGCGCAATGGCGCGGGCGGGGCTTTCCGGATGGGGCTCGAACACGGCGTTTTCTGTGTTGGTTGTTGCTGGTTCCTTATGGGGCTCCTGTTCTTTGGCGGCGTCATGAACCTCTATTGGATCATGGGCATTGCCGTTTACGTGCTTTTGGAAAAGTCCGTGCCCGTGGGCCATTGGCTGAGCTACGCCACGGGTGCAGTGCTGATCGTAGGCGGCGGTGTGTTGCTCGCGCAGCTCATCCTGGCCGGTTAGGGGCAAAGCCCCTTGTTGCGTACTGATTGTTCTTACGGTTTAGGCCGAACCCCGTTTCAAACGGCGACGGGCATAACTGGATTGAGAGGGAGAGAATGCAATGACATGGCAAGTTACCGGTAAGAGTTTGGACTTGTGTAGCTGCACCATGTGGTGCCCTTGTTGGCTGGGCCCGGAGATCGAACCCGATCAAGGCTGGTGCGCCCATACATTCGGGTTTGAAGTCCTGCAAGGAACCTCCGACGGTGTTGATTTAGGCGGCGCGAAGCTCGCCATGACCGGCGAATGGCCCGCCAACTTCTTCAAGGGTGGCGGCAAGGCGCGGCTCTATATTGACGGATCGGCGTCCGAAGACCAGCGGCGGGAACTTGACGCCATCTTCAGCGGCAAGAAGGAAGGTCACCTGAAGGCGCTTTGGGACGCCACGGTGGATGATTGGTTTGCTACCGAGATTGCCGATGTCTCAATCTCCTGGGGGAAAGAGCCTTCGCTTTCCGTCAAGGGCTTTGGCGAAGCGACCTTGCGGCCGATCTCGGACGGTGCGGGCAAACCGACCATTGTTTCGGGCGCCATGTCCCAGGCAGGCCTGCAGATCGACAGCATGAATCTCGCAAACAGCGAGCAGAGCCGGTGGGCCGATCCTGATTTCCGCGTCTGGCAAGGCAGCTCGGGCAACATTCATGAGTTCAATTGGAAGGGTTGAACGGTTTCACTGGGACCGGCGGGACGGTGCTTTCCGGTGAACAAAACCCGGCCCGCTGACCACCGATCCGAGGCGGCGTTCAACCGTGCCTTCAAGAAATATGTGGGCAAGCCGCCCGGCGAATGGCGGCGCGCGCGCATCGCGCATTAGGGGCTTGTCTCCCAATCGCCTCAATACCTTAGCGGGTCTTTGTTTGTTTGGCACACCTCCCCCGGTTGGCTGCGGGCGGCGCCATCCCCGTGATATAGTTAACGTCTAGGGGCCAAGGCTGCGCCCGGCGGTGCGGCCGGTCTGAGTCGAGGCGGGGTGGATTCACTGATGGAGTCACCGATGAAAAAACTCAGTACATATGTCATCTCGGTATTTGCGTTGGCACTCTTGCTTGCGGCACCTGCGGCCGCGCGGGAAATCTCGTGTCCCCACGATCAAGTGAGGACGGAGATCACTACATCGCTTCCTGGGCGATGGTGGCAAACCCCTCAAGTGGGCAGCCTGCAAAACACGCGGGTCGCTGAAATCGGCGGGGAGACGACACTGATTTGCGAATATCGGGCCTATGGGACGACGGTTTCGGTTATGCGTCTTCCGCCCGAGAATTTTCCAAACTGCACGGCGCGGGAGGGTGGCTTTACATGTCAACGGAATCTAATCGCAACGCCTATACCCATTCCTATCCCCATTCCTCTCCCCGACGGTAGCGGTAGCGGTGGCGGTGGCGGTGGCGGGCCCCACCAACCGTCGGCCACATATGAGACCGGTCTTTTAAGCATTCCCCAAACCTGGCAAGCAGACTTCGACACCGGGCAAGTGGGATCGGGAACCGCCGACATCTGGTTTCATGCGGTCACGGCAACGGAGCGTTACATCGAACCACGTAACGGCGCGCGGATCGGAATCTACTCAGGGAGCTTGGGCATCTCGAAGGGTGATTGCGTTGCAACGCCCAAGTCCGGCAATCGTATTCCGGTCGCATCGGCACCTGAGGGAACTTATATCTGTTACCGCACAAGCGATGGCCGGCACGGGGTCTTCCGCGTCAATCAGCCGATTGGGCCCAGTCCGGGGACCATGGAGATCGGCTTTACGACCTGGGAGTAGTTAAAGCTCATCGGTTGCGTCTTCGAAACGCGCGGCTTCCGCCCGCAGCCATGAGGAAAACAGCGCCGCGGTTGCCGAAAGGCTTTGGCGCGGGTTGCTTAGAAGAAAGTAGCCCGCGCCCGTTTGCATGTCGCCGTCGGGAAAGAGCGGGGCAAGGCGGCCCTCCCGAAAGTGCGCTTCGGCCAGGGCGCGGCGGGCAAGCACCACGCCCGCGCCGCTCGCCGCAAGTTGAAGCGCGGTGAGCGCATCCTCGGCCCGCGCGCCCTTGTTCGTATCGATGCCATAGGCGCCCCGGCTCGCCAGCCAGTCGCGCCAGCTTGAGGGCTGCGTATCATCGTGTACGAGCGGCGCGGTACCGAGATCGGCGGCGCTTGCATAGCGCGTTTGGTTCGGCGGCGTGGCAGGGGTGACGATGTCGGCCATAAGGCGCTGGGCAGTAAAGGCGGGCGGGGGCTCGGTACCGAACGCGATGCCAAGGTCCGCGTCTCCGCCTGCCAGCCGCGTCTCGATATCCGCCGACAGCACCGTCACCGCGATATCGTTCTCGCGAGCAAAGCCCGCCAGCCGGGGCGCCAGCCAGGTGCTGGCAAAGTCGTAGGGTGCGGCAAGCCTCAGCTCCCGCTCGCGCGGCGCCTCGCGCATGGCCGCGCTCGCCTCGCCCATGAGGTTGAGCGCACGGCTCAAGCGCTCAAGCCCCGCCGCGCCGCGCTCGGTGAGTTTGAGCCGGCGCCCGTCGCGCTCAAAAAGCTGCACCCCCATAAGTTCTTCAAGATGGCGCACCTGCTGGCCCACGGCGGCGGGGGTGACGTTCAACTCCTCTGCGGCGGCGGCAAACCCGCCGCGGCGGGCCGCCGCTTCAAAGGCGCGGAGGGCGTTGAGGGATGGGAGGGAGGACATTTATCTAGATAGTTTTTCTATCTGTTAAGATTAGAAATGATGATTTGAGAAAAGAATATATATGCAAATATCCTTCCGGTCCAGGTGCCCTTTGAGTCGGCGTGAGACCCCATGGACCAGTTTTTGCCTGCATTTCCCTTAGAAAACGCCCGCGTTCTCGTGGTGGGTGCAGGGCCCATGGCGGAAAACAAGCTCCGGCTCTTTCGCACCGCGCCCTGCGCGCTCGTCTGGCGGCCGCTTGACGATGTGACTACGGCACCGCCGCGTGAGTTGGGCCGGGCGGTGGACATCATTCCGGGTACGGATATTCCCGAAGGTACCTTTGCGGGCTTCAAGTTCGTTTTCATCGCTCTTGCGAGTAAGGCCCACGCGGCGGAGCTTGCCACGGCGGCGAAGGCGGCGGGCGCTCTCATCAACGTGGTCGACGATCGCGAGCTAAGCGATTTCTACACCCCCGCCATCGTCGACCGGGGCGCGGTCACTATCGGTATATCGACAGGGGGCGCGGCGCCGGTTCTCGCGCGTGATCTTAGATCGGCGATTGAGAGCGTGGTTCCAACGGGCCTTGGCTTGCTTGCGGAAACGGCAAGGGCGTTGCGCGGAACCGTGCGCAAGGTCTTGCCCACGGTCGAGACGCGCCGCCGCTTCTGGGAGGCTGCGTTGCGCGGAAACGCGTCGGCTTTTGCGGACAAGGGGGACGGCCCCCGGACCCGCCGCGCGCTTTTGAAATCCCTGGGCGCGTTTGAAGTCAACGAGACACATAGTGAAACAATGGCCGGCGCCGTCTATCTTGTGGGTGCGGGCCCCGGGGACCCGGAGCTGCTTACCGTGAAAGCGGCACGGCTTCTGCGCGATGCGGATGTGATCGTGCATGACCGGCTCGTGTCATCAGAGATTCTCGACCGCGCCCG
>JANQLJ010000171.1 GCA_028280665.1 Alphaproteobacteria bacterium | reverse complement strand
GGCGGTCTTGACCAGGGCCCCGATGGTGGCGAAGTGCTGCCGCGCCAATATTTCGGTCGGCGCCATAAGGGCCGCTTGCGTGCCCGCTTCCACCGCATGGGCCATGGCGAGCAGGGCGACCACGGTCTTGCCTGACCCCACATCCCCTTGCAGGAGCCGCAGCATGCGCTCGCCGTCTTCAAGGTCGCGCTCAATTTCAGCAAGCGCGGTTTCCTGGGAGCCGGTGAGAGTGTAGGGGAGCGCCGCCTTGATCTTGTCTTTGAGGACGCCGGTGCCTTGAAGAGCGCGTCCCGCCTGCCGCCGCATATGGGCGCGCATCATGGCGAGCGCCAGTTGATTGGCGAGCAGCTCGTCATAGGCAAGCCGTTGCCGCACAGCGCTCGAACTCAAAAGATCATCTTCGGTTTCAGGGGCGTGAGACGCTTGAAGTGCCGTGCGCCATGTGACCCATCCATGACGTTGCGCAAATGCAGGATCGAGCCAATCCTCAAGCTCGGGCGCGAGGGCGACCGCGCCCCGCACCGCCTTGAGCATCACCTTGGAGGTGAGCCCGCCGGTCAGCGGATAGACGGGCTCGACCAGAGGCATATCGCCCAGTTCGTCTTCTGTGAGAATATGATCGGGGTGGGTCATCTGAAGCGCGCCCTGATAATCCTCGACCGTGCCTGAGACGATCCGCGTCTCGCCCTCGGGAAGGGTGCGCTTTAAGTAGTCCTCACGGGCGTTGAAGAAGACGAGCGCCATGCCGCCGGTCTCGTCCGAGACGCGCACCTTGTAAGGCAGGCGCGGGTTGCGGGGGGGCATGTGATCGTCCACCTGGACTTTGATGGTGGCGATCTTGCCTGGCGCCGCGCGGGCGATTTGCGGCCGCGCACGGCGGTCGATGATCCCCGCGGGAAGCACCCACAAAAGGTCCACCACATTCTCGCCGCTCGCCACTTTGGCAATAAGGTTCGCCAGTTTCGGCCCGACCCCGGGCAGGCTGGTCAAAGGCGCATAGAGGGGAAACAGGACTTCAGGGCGCATGGCGGGGGGCTTGCTGGCAGGCGGTCATCACAAGCGCTATTCTAAACCGGTGTGTGAGGGAAGTCGTCATGGACCTTGAAACACGTGCGAAAAAAGCCCTCTTCCGGGCCCACCACCGGGGCTTCAAGGAGGCCGACATCGTCCTGGGGCGCTTTGCCGACGCCGAGGTCCCCACCATGGACGAGGCGGAACTCGCGGCATTCGAGGCACTTTTGGCCGTGCCCGACCAACAGCTTTACGCCTGGATTACGGGCGCCGCCGCCCCGCCCGCGGACTTCGACAACCCTATGCTGGATCGGGTGAGCCAATTCGGCTATTCCGACCGGCCCGTAACCGAGTAAGGCCTCAAGTTGAGCGACACCGCCTCCAAAGCCGCCGGCGCCATAACCCACGCCGGGGTGCCCGAGGGCTACGATGCCCTCGTCCTTGCGCGTTTGGTGCGCGAGGGGGCCCGCGCGCATCTTCACGTGGCCCGCGACGAGGCGCGCATGGAGGCGCTGGCCGAGGCCCTTGGCTTTTTCGCGCCGGACCTGCCGGTGCTGAAGTTTCCCGCCTGGGATTGCCTGCCGTACGACCGGGTCTCGCCGCGCACGGAGGTGCTGGCCGAGCGCATGGCGGTCTTGAGCGCGCTTGCGCACGTGGACAAAGAGGGCGCACTGGTGGTTCTGACCACCGTTAATGCGAGCATCCAGCGGGTGCCGCCCCGGTCCACGGTGCTCAAGAACGCCTTCGCTGCCCATGTGGGCAACACCATCGACCTTGAAGCGCTGACCGCCTTTCTCGATCACAACGGCTATGCCCGCGCGAGCACCGTGCGCGAGCCCGGGGATTTCGCCATAAGAGGCGGCATTGTCGATCTCTTCGCGCCGGGGTCCGATGAGCCCCTAAGGCTCGATCTCTTCGGCGACACCCTCGACAGCGTGCGCACCTTCGATCCTGAATCCCAGCGCACCACAGGCCAGCGCGATCACGTGGCGCTGGTGCCCGCCAACGAGATTATTCTGGATGAGCAGGCGGTTCACCGCTTTCGCTCCGGCTATGTGAAGGCCTTTGGGGCGGTCACCGGCGATGATCCGCTTTACGAATCCATCAGTGCGGGCCGCAAGTACCAGGGCATGGAGCACTGGCTGCCGCTCTTTCACGACCCTCTCGAGACGCTGTTCGACTACCTGCCGGAGGCGGGACTCAGCTTCGATCATCTGGCCGGGGAAGCGCGGGATGAGCGTCAACTGATGATCGCCGATTACTTCGAGGCGCGGCGTGAGATCGATGAGGGCAAGTCAACTGCCTTTGCAGCACCGAGCTATAAGCCCTTACCGCCAAACGCTCTTTACCTTTCGGATGGGGACTGGACCGCCGCGTTGGGCGTCCGCTTCGTGCGCTCGTTCTCGCCTTTCAAGCCACCGGACGCCCCTCGTTTGGTGGACGAGGGCGCAAAGCGCGGCCGCGACTTTGCCCCTGAACGGAAACGGGAAGGGGTCAACGTCTTCGAGGCGGCGGTGGATCATATAGGCGCGCTGCAAAAGGCGGGTGGCCGCGTTCTGATCGCCTGTTGGAGCCAGGGCACGCGCGAGCGCATGATGTCGGTGCTGTCCGATCATGGCCTAGTGGGAATGGCGGCAGTCGAGCGCTTCGACGAGGCGGCGGCGCTTCCGGCGAAGACCGCGGGCTTTGCCATTCTCGCCCTCGAACACGGCTTTGAGAGGCAAGGCCTCACCGTCATTGCCGAGCAGGACATTATCGGCGACCGACTCGTGCGCCAGCGCCACAAGACGCGGCGGGCGCAGAACTTCCTCACCGAAGCCACCAGCCTTACCGCGGGCGATCTGGTGGTCCATGTGGACCACGGGATCGGGCGCTATGAAGGGCTCAAGACCCTCGACGTTGAAGGCGCGCCGCACGATTGCCTCGAAATTCTCTATCACGGTGGCGATAAGCTCTACTTGCCCGTTGAAAACATTGAGCTTCTTTCGCGCTTTGGGTCCGAGGAAGCAGGTGCTCAGCTCGACCGTCTTGGCGGGTCCAATTGGCAAGCACGCAAGGCAAAGCTCAAGGAACGCATCCGCGACATGGCCGAGCGGCTCATCAAGGTGGCCGCCGAGCGCGAACTCAAGGACGCGGACGTGGTCCACCCGGAAACGGGGCCGTTCGAGGAATTCTGCTCCCGCTTTCCTTATGAGGAGACCGAAGACCAGCTCGACGCCATCCACGACGTCCTGGGCGATCTTGAGCGGGGGCGGCCCATGGACCGGCTCGTTTGCGGCGATGTGGGGTTTGGCAAGACAGAAGTCGCGCTCCGTGCCGCGTTCGTGATGGCCCTGAGCGGGCGGCAAGTGGCGGTGGTAGTGCCGACCACACTGCTGGCACGGCAGCATTTCGCAACATTCTCAGACCGCTTTGCGGGCTGGCCCGTGAAGGTGCGCCAGCTTTCACGCATGGTGAGCACTAAGGAAGCCGCGAGCACCCGCGAGGCCCTTGAGCGCGGCGAGGTCGATATCGTGATCGGCACCCACGCGCTTTTATCCAAGAAAATCAAACTGAAAGACCTTGGTTTTCTGGTCGTGGACGAGGAACAGCACTTTGGGGTCCGCCACAAGGAACGCCTTAAGGAACTCAAGGCGCAAGTGCATGTCCTGACCCTGACCGCCACGCCCATTCCGCGCACTCTGCAGCTTGCCATGAGCGGGATCCGCGAGCTTTCCCTGATTGCGACGCCCCCTGTAGACCGGCTGGCGGTGCGGACCTTCGTTTCGCCCTTCGATCCGGTGGTGGTGCGCGAGGCGCTGTTGCGCGAGCGCTTCCGCGGCGGGCAGAGCTTCTACGTTTGCCCACGCATCTCCGACCTCCGCGAGGTGGCGGAATATCTCGATGAAATGGTCCCGGAGGTGAAGTACGCGGTCGCCCACGGCCAGATGCCGGCGGGGGAACTTGAGGACATCATGACCGCTTTCTACGACCGACAGTACGATGTGCTGCTGTCCACGTCGATTATCGAGTCAGGCCTCGATATTCCCACCGCGAACACCCTCATCGTTCACCGCGCCGATATGTTCGGGCTGGCGCAGCTCTATCAAATTCGCGGGCGCATTGGGCGCTCCAAGGTACGTGGCTACGCCTATCTCACGATCCCGCCGCGCCAGAAGATCACCGAGAACGCCACCAAGCGGCTGGAAGTGCTCCAGTCCCTCGACACCCTGGGGGCAGGCTTCAGCCTGGCCTCGCACGATCTCGATATCCGGGGGGCAGGGAACCTTCTGGGCGAGGAACAGTCGGGCCAGGTGCGCGAGGTGGGGATTGAGCTCTATCAGGCCATGCTCGAGGAGGCGGTGTCGTCCTTGCGCTCGGGAGAGCTGACCGTCGAGGCGGCTGACGCCTGGTCGCCACAGATCAATGTGGGCACCGCCGTCTTAATTCCCGAGCCCTACGTGGCCGATCTCAACGTCCGGCTCGCCCTTTACCGGCGCCTTGCGGAGCTTGAGTCCCCAGACGATATCGGCGAGTTCCAGGCCGAGCTGATCGACCGTTTCGGCCCCTTGCCGGTGGAGGTGGAGCACTTGCTGCAAATCGTTTCCATCAAGGGCCTTTGCCGCGCCGCCAATGTGGAACGCATCGATGCGGGCACCAAGGGGCTCGTGCTCAATTTCCGGGACGACAAGTTCCCCAATCCCGCGGGGCTCATCGAGTTCATTTCAAATAGCCAGACGCCCGTGAAGCTGCGCCCCGATCACCGGCTGGTTTACACGCGCGGCTCGGACGAGCCCGACGAGCGCCTCGCCATCGTAAAGCGGCTTATGGAATCCCTTGCGGAGATCGCCGCCAACGAAGCGGCCCACGCCTGAAGGAGATAGCATGACCATCGACACGGATTTCGACACAGACTTGAGCGGCCAGGTCGCTCTCGTGACCGGCACTACGTCAGGGCTCGGCAAGCGCTTTGCGCGGGTACTGGCGGCGAAAGGCGCGAAAGTCGCCATCACCGGGCGGCGGGCCGAGCGCCTCGAGGAACTTAAGAAAGAACTTGAAGAAGACGGCGCAACCGTCGCCGCCATAGCCCTTGATGTTACGGATGAGCAAAGCATCGCCGATTGCGTCAAGAAGGCCGAAGCCCAGCTCGGGCCCATCAACATCCTGGTCAACAACGCCGGGGTCAGCACCGAGGGCTTCGCCGTCGATATCCCCATCGAGGACTTCGACATCGTCATGAACACGAACGTCCGCGGGGTCTTTCTGATGGCGCGGGAGGTCGCACGCGGCATGATCGAGCGGGGCGAAGGTGGGCAGATCGTCAATGTTGCCTCGATCGCCGCGACCGAGCCCCTTCCGGCGCTGACGGCCTACTGCACGTCCAAAGCGGCAGTCGCCATGATGACCAGGCAGCTCGCCCGGGAATGGGCGCGCCATGGCGTCAACGTCAATGCCATTTGCCCCGGCTTCATCGTCACCGAACTCAACCAGCATTTTCTGGAATCCCCGGCCGGGCAAAAACACATTGCCCACTATCCCAAGCGCCGGGTGGGCGAGGAAAGGGACCTCGACGGCGCGCTATTGCTGCTAGCCTCGCCCAAGTCCCGGTTTATCACCGGCACCCTGCTCGTGGTGGACGACGGACAATCACTCTAGAAGCTGCCGCTTAAACAGTCTGTGCGTTGCGCCGTCCCAGCACCGCCGCGCCGAACGCGCCCACGCCCATCAGCATGAACAGGAAGAACATAATCTGCCCGATGCCGGGGATCGAAAAGAGCACCAACAATAGCAAGAGCGATACGAAGAAGATGCCCAGCTTCGCTGCCGCGCCCGTCTGCCGCGGGTCGCGGCGCAGCACCAAGTAGGGCACGCCCAGCACCGCCACGATGAAGCCCAGCAGAATGAGGATCGGGTAGAGCCAGAAAATCACGAATGCCAGCGGAATGCCGATCACCGTAATGCACAGGAGAACGGCAATGGCAAAGAGGCCAAAGAGCACGACAACGCCCATGCCGATGCTTGAAAACGGCCGCTGGCGTATACCGTCTATAGTGCGCCCGGTAAGGCCGGTCATCATCAATAGCAGCGCGCCCGCGCCGATCAAGCCCGCAAACAACAGAAGCAAGAAAAAGGCCGCGATCCCGGCCACCCCGGCAATAGCGATCACGGGGAAGACGATGGCGGGTATCTCACCATCGAAGACATCGTCGAGATCGGAATATTTGTACGTATAGGCGCCATGAATGGTCAGGCCCTCCGGCAAGTCCGGCTCGTTGGGCCCCCTGAATTCGAAATCGCCGTGGATCACCGAACCGGGCGTGATCGCGAAATGGTCCGTGGCAACGTAAAGGTCTTCGGAGAACGTCCCATCGAGGGAGACGGACCCGCCGATCACATGCGCATCGTCATCGCTTGAGCCGGAAAAGGTGACGTCGCCACCGGCAAGGGAGACCTCGCCCTGCACATCCGAAGAGATGGTGAGGTCGCCACCGGCAACCGAAAGATCGCCCCCGACCGCGCCGGTGATGGAAATATCGCCGCCCGCGACGGACACGTCGCCGCGCGCGGTTCCGTCGATCTCCACGTCCCCCGCGGCGATGGAAATGTCACCCGCGTCCTGCGCCTCAACGAAGACATCCGCGCCGAGGATGGAGACGTCTTCGCCATCCGCCGCAACAATGGTCATGTCAAAGCCGACGTGGTTTTCATCCGCGCGCGCCATGGATGGCAACTGGATCATCAGGAGGATCGTCAAAATGACCGCCAGCACCACGGTGCTGATCCCCCCGGCCACTCTCCGGTATCTGGTGTGTCGCATGAGCCTTTCTCCCTTCCAGGCGCCCTTCCGGGGCCAGCCTTTCAGATGGGAGAAGTGTGACCGATGAACACCGGGATGCCCCGACAAAACGAAGGGGATTATTTGTCGGCCTTGTCGGTTACGCCAGCCAAGTCCTTGAGTTTATTGCGCTGTATCTTGCCGTTCGCGGTGCGCGGCAAGGCCGTAACCACGAGGACGCGGCGCGGACGCTTGTAAGGCGCGAGCTTTTCCGCGGCATGGGCGAGGACCGATTCGGGGCTGATGCTGCATCCCTCGCGAGGCACCACGAAGGCGGTGATGATGCGAACGCCTTCGCTGGTGCCGGTCTCGGTAACGGCGACCTCAGCAATAGCCGGGTGACCCGCGAGGGCGGCTTCGACCTCGGCGGGGGAGACGCGATAGCCCATGGAGATCATCACGTCGGCGTTGCGCCCGTGAAACCAGACATAGCCGTCTTCATCCATGGCGGCGAGATCGCCGCCCACGAACCAATCGCCACGCGTGACGGCCGCATCTTCGTCCGAACGGTTCCAGTAATGCAGCATCAGTCCGGGGTCCGAACGATGAACGGCCAGCAAACCAGTTTCTCCCGGCGGCAAGGGCTCCGATCCCTCCTCGCGCGGTAGGATCGTTACTTTGCGTCCCGCTTGCGGCTTGCCGGGGCTGCCGGGCCGCACGGGCACCGAGGGTGAAGATGAGATGTAGGTGGAACATTCGCTCATGCCGAGAGCTTCAAAAAGCACCGTCCCCGTGCGCGCCGCCCATTCCCCGGCCACGTCCAAAGGCAGCGGCTCACCGGCGGTGAGGCCGTGCCGCAAGGACGAGAGGTCGTACGAGGCCATGTCGCAATGTTTGAGGACCTGCCGGTAAAGCGTTGGCACCGCCGCGATGATTGTCGCCTTCTGGTCCTGGATAAGCCGGGGCCAGACGGAGGGGTCTTTGGGTCCGTTATAGAGGATCGAGGTGGCGCCGTTGGCCCAAGGGTCGGTCAGCCCCACGCCCAGCGTATAGGTCCAATTGAAGGCGCCCGCGTGCAGCAGTCGGTCCTCCGCCCTAATGCCGTACCAGCCCTCATACATGGGCCGCCGTCCCCAGACGGCGCGGTGGGCATGAAGGACGCCCTTGGGCTTGCCGCTGGTGCCGGAGGTATAGACGAGAAAGGCCGGGTCTTCGGCGGCAGTGTCTGCGTAATCCTCCACGGGATCGCCCGCGAGGAGCGCAGCAATTTCATCGGGACCCCAAACCGCAACGCCGGGTGGCACATGCTCCAGCATAAGACCGCTTGAGACGGCGATGGCGCTCGCGCCGCTGTCTTCGAGAAGGAACGCCGCCTCGCTTTCGGTCAATTGCGCGGAAGACGGAAGCGCGATGTACCCGGCGGCGAGAACACCAAAGTAGAGGAGCGCATATTCCGAGGTGTTGCCCATGCGGATCATGATGCGCGCGCCGTCTTTAAGGCCCTTGGACCTCAGGCCCGCAGCGATGCGCCGTACCGCAAGATCGATCTCACCATAGGTCCAGTGTTCCGCGTCTTGGTAAGGCGCATGGGCATCGTGGACGACCACCATGGCGACCTTGTCCGGCGCGCGCGGGCGCCCCGGCCCCAGGCAATAGCGCGCCGCGTTGAACCGGGGCGGGACGGTCATTCCTGCCCGGGGAATTCCATTGTCTCGCTGCTGGTTTCCGCAACCACTTCGATCTGCCGGGCGGCGCGGTCGATCCAGGGGCCATAGGTTACCGACGCGGTGATCGGCGTAATGGCCTGGGTGGCGGCCCCCGATGGCGGCACGGCCACGAAGCGGTAAACGAGGCGCGTGCCCTCGCTCGCGTCCTCGTCAAGAACAAGCTGCGGCTCGCTCCAGCCGCCGGTGCGGGTGGAGCCGCTGGCGGTGATCTGAATCTGCATGGGCGTGCTTTTAAGGAGGGCCACATCAACCCCGTCCACCGTATAGACAAGCCGCGCCCCCTCGGGCAGCGGCTCATCCTTGAAGTCCGGGCCTTCCGTTTCGCCTTCGCTGCACGCGCTCAGGGAGAGGAGCAGGGCGCCGCACAGGGCCACGCGCCATCCGGTTTGACTTCTCTGCCCTAGACCTCTCTGCCCTAAGGGAAGGCTTGCTTTCATTGATCGTCTCCCTGACTCTTTGATGTTGAGCTTAGCATCTGCGCCCAATGAGGCGAAAGCCGGGTCAAGGAGGCACCACATGCCGGGACCGCTTACAGGACTGAAAATCATCGAGTTTGCCGGAATTGGCCCCGGGCCGTTCTGCGCCATGCTGCTTTCGGACATGGGCGCCGAGGTCATCCGCATCGATCGCTACGGCGCCAGCGGCGGCTCCAAATACGACGTTACCGCCCGGGGGCGGCGGTCGATCGCGCTCAATCTCAAAACGCCGGA
>JANQLJ010000167.1 GCA_028280665.1 Alphaproteobacteria bacterium | reverse complement strand
CCCCCCCAGATGAGCACCGCGTTATAGGTATTAGGAACGGGCTGCGCCACGCCCAGAAAGCTGAACAGCGGCATGATCCCATAAAGCACGAGGATCCGCGCAACGATGGTGGCGATGAAGACGGCGCCGAGCAGAACAAAATGGCCCGCTTGCAGATTCAATATCACCGCGGGGCTGAGCATGGCGGCGAATATAAAAATAAGCGACGTGCCCCAGAAATCGAGCTGGCGCCAGGTCTGAAGAAGATTGCCCCACGCCCCGGGCGAGACGCGCGTGCGCCCTTCGGAGCTCACCACCATGGCCGCGGTGACAACGGCGATAACGCCGGAAACGCCTAAGTAAACTTCTGCAACGATAAAAGCGAGATAGGCAAGCGTGAAAGTGAGCGTGATCTCGGCCAGTACGAGGTCGCGCAACACGCCGATCAGGAACGTGACAATCCGCGCGAGCACGTATCCGAACAGGAACCCGCCGATGAGGCCCTGCAGAAACGCGATGGCGCCTTGCGAAAGGCTCGGTTCCTGCGTGCCGGTGATGACGCCCAGCAAGAGCGCGAAGATCACGATGGCGGCGGCGTCATTCAGAAGGCTTTCGCCCTCGACGATGATGGTAAGGCGCTGGGGGGCGCCAATATCACGGAAGATCGCCACCACGGCAGCGGCATCGGTGGTCGAGACGATGGCCCCCAACAAAAGACACGCAAGAAGCCCCACTTGCGTGATGAAACTCAACCCAAAGCCTACGATCCCGGTACAGACGATCACCGCCACCACGGCCAGAAGGAACACGGGCCAGACGTCGTCCATGAGCCGCCGCACATCGACGCGGAGGCCCGCATTGAAGAGCAAGGCCGGCAGGAAAACATAGAAAAAGGCGTCGGACGGCAGGCTGAGGTCGCGCAAGGATTGGAGGAAATCGCCGCCGATCCCCGTGAGCGGCATGTCCGAGGAGGTGATGAGACCAAGGCCGATCCCCACAACGGCGAGCAGCACCGTGTAGGGCACGTTGAGGCGCTTTGCGATGGGCAGCATCAAGCTGACCAGCCCCAATAGCGCCGTCACGCCGAAAACCACTAGGACGACGTCCTGCATGCAGTCCCTCAATGTCTCGCGGGGGGAGAAGGCTGTCCCGAGCGACCCCGCCTCGCGGGGGGGACATTACCCTTTCCGGGGCGGGAGGCAAAAGCAATCTCGAAAACCTGGCGAAATCACGACCGAAAAGGTGTAGGACGGTGGGCCGACTCCGCTGGAGCGGCTTTAGGCCAAGGAGTTTTCATGGCGGTCATCCCCGACCCGACAGTGATCCGGAAGTACATGACCCTGCAGGGCGCCTGGTTCGCGACCAACGGGCTGCAGATGGTGCTGTTTCCGTTCCTGGTGGCGGACCGGCTCGACATGAGCGCAGGGCTCGTGGGCATTGCCCAAGCGGTGATGATGCTGCCGACATTCCTCTTGATGCTGCCGGGCGGCTCCCTCGCCGACCGGTTCGACAGCCGCTCGATCCTGATCGCCGTTCATGGTCTTGCCACCCTGCCGCCGCTGATCCTCGGGATCGCCATCGCCTATGGCTGGCTCAGCTACACGGGCATGCTCATCTATGGCTTTGCCATGGGAACGCTGGGCGCGTTTTCCCAGCCCGCGCGGGATTCGCTCCTCAACCGGGTTGTGGAGGCAGGCGGCGGCATGCCCCTCCAGCGCGCGGTGACCCTCGCCACCATGGTGATGTTCTCGACCCAGATCGTCGGCATGATCCTCGCCTCGCAAGCGGACCTTATCGGCGTGAGCCCGCTTTTGTGGCTGCAGGCGGCGGGTCTTTTCGCAACCATCTACGTCATAAGGCAATTGCGCTTGCCCTCGCGCGGCCACGTGGATCACGGCACGGGGCTCGCCTATCAGTTCAGGCAGATGCGCGACGGTTTGGTGGAAGCCTTCGGTCACAGCAAGATCATGCCGGTGGTCATCGTCTCCTTCTGCATCGGCATCTTTTATATGGGCGCGTTTCAAGTGATCCTGCCGATCCAGATCCGCGAGTTTCACGGCGGCGGCGCGGTGCGGTTCTCGCTGATGTCCATATGCTTCTTCGGCGGCACCATCGTTTCGTCCGTCGCGCTCTTCCGGAAAGGCGGCGTGCGGCGCGCGGGCCAAGCGATGTTCGTCGCCGTTTCGTGCGGTGTTGTCGTGCTCGCGCTGCTGAGCCTCCACCTGCCCTACTGGGCTTTACTAACGGCGGTTTTTGTCTGGGGCCTTTTTGCGGGCGTCACCATTACGCTTTCGCGCGCCATCGTTCAGGAGTTCGCGCCCGACAGCCACAGGGGGCGACTGCTTGCGATCTTTTCCATGGGCTTCATGGGCGGCGGGCCCATCGGCTCGTTCGGGATCGGTTATCTGATTCAGCTCATGGGGCCCTTCACAGCCGCGCTGGTGCCCGCGGTTTTGATGTCGGCCTCCCTTGCAACGCTCGGGCTTACGACGTCGCTTTGGCGGGTCGAGTTACCGGAACACAATCCGGCGGCGGCCGTTTAGCGCCGCGCGCTCACGACCGCGCAAAAGCAATCAGCGCCGCAAAGTCCGCATCACGGTCCGCGATGCGGAGCGACTTGATATAGGTTTCGCGGGTTTTGGCGCTGCTTTGAACCCCGCCCACGCCCCAACTAAAGGGCTTTTGCCCCAGCTTGCGTGCCAGCATGTCCGCCATCTGCCGGGCGTGCCTGCCATTGCCGTTGGGAAACGGATGGATCCACGCAAGGCCCCGGTGCAGCCGCATGGCAATTTCATCGGGTGGATAGATGGCGTGCTCCATCCAATAAGCGACATCGCCAAGCAGCTTGCGCAAATCGACGGCAATGGCCGCGGGGTCGACGCCCACGCTCTTTTCCGTTTGGCGGAACTGCCCGGCCCAGGCCCACACATCTCCGAACATATGCTTGTGCAGTGTACGGATGAACTCTTCGGTCAGAATCTCGGCCTTGCGGCTTCGGTGCGCCCATACAATGCCCTTTTCGATATTTGCGGTCTCGGCTTGGTTAAGATCGGCGCGCGTTTCGATCCATTGCAGAAGCAAGCCTTCTCTTTCATCGGGATCGAGTGGGGTTGCGCCTTCCGGCTCATCGAAAAGATCGCTCAATCGTCTCTCCAGAGATCGGCGTCACGAATGTGATCCCGAATGTATTCCGCGACCCGCCGTTCAAGCTCCTTCCTTGAGACCTGCTGGTCTTCAAGCGCCATGGTCTGGTCCACCCGTTTGACTTCGCGGTTTGCAATCTCGCGCGCCCGCACCTCCACCATCTCTTCAAGAGAGTTATAAGGAATGAAGGCATAGACAAACCGGCACTCGAGGGCCTCGGCGGCCCGCGTCAGGCTGGCAATGGTGGCCGAGCCCGAGCGTTCCCCCTGTTCGAGCCGGTTGAGCCATTGCTTGGTGACGCCCATGCGGCTTGCCATGGCCGGCCCGGACATGCCGAGGGCGGTGCGCACGGTCCTGATCCAGCCCTCGCGGGCGGTGAAGCTGTTGATCGCGGCCCGCAGGGGCGTCAAGCGCTTGTCGAGGCTTCGCCGTGCCATTTGTTTGTTTTTGTCGAGCATTGCTTTCTCCAGTCAATATATATATTGACTGGAACAGATTATAAGTCAAGTATTATATTGACTAAATCACAGAAAAAGTTAATAAATTTACTGACCAATCATCGGTACTCCGGCTCCTCCCACCAGGGAAAGAACGAGGGCATGTCCGCCGAGGGCTTATCGGTGAATGCCGCGGGCCGCTTCTCCAGAAACGACACTACCCCTTCCTTGGCGTCGTTCGCCTTGCCAAGCTCATAGATGCCGCGGCTGTCCACCTTGTGCGCTTCCATGGGATGATCGGCGCCGAGCATTTTCCACATCATGTGGCGCGACAGCGCCACGGAGATGGCCGACGTGTTCTCGGCGATCTCCCGCGCGATGTCCCGCGCACGGCCAAGCAACTCGTCATGGGGGACCACTTCTTTCACAAGGCCCCCTTTGAGTGCTTCCTGAGCATCGAACACACGGCCCGAATAGGTCCAGTCGAGCGCCTGCTGAATGCCCACGAGCCGGGGCAGGAACCAGCTCGAGCAGGCCTCGGGGCAAATCCCCCGCCGCGAGAAGACGAACCCGAAGCGCGCCTTGTCCGAG